>NZ_JBDGBK010000066.1:0-17540 GCF_040910045.1 Enterococcus sp. RTP21361st1_A6_RTP21361_211029
GGTCAGCATATCTTGGTGTGCTTTGCTGCGTTTTTGTTTCATCGCAGCAGCTTCAGCTTTTCCTTCTTTCGTTAATGAGATCAACTGGATTCGTTTATCTTGCGGAGATGTTTCTTTTTTGATCCAGCCTTTTTTCTCCATTTTTTTTAAGAGCTCCCCTGCTGATGTTGAGCGGATCGCCAAATAGGCGGCTAAGTCTTTCTGATTCAGTGTGCCGCGCTCGTCCAAAACTAACAAACAGTTGAACTGACCCCGCCCAGGCATGAAGGGACCATATTTTCTTTCAGAATAACGACGATTCAATTTATACACTTCAAAAAACCGTTCAACGATCTTTTGCTCTGAGTAAGACATATGTATTGCTCCTTTTTTGTTCATTAAAACCAATTAAATAGGTACCTACTTAACAGACTGCTCTCTATTTTACATAGGTACCTATCTATTGTCAAGGTTACTTCTACATACAAAAAAAAGCATTTCTCTCCTTGGAGAGAAATGCTAGTTATTTGTGCTCTTCAGCAGCATCAGATACTTCTTCAGACAATGTTCCCGCAGCTTTATTAGCATGAAACTCTGCTAGAAGTCTGCGAACTTCATCCGTCGACTTAGTCGTCATCAATTGTGCGCGCAAATCGCTCGCCCCAGGAAATCCTTTGACATAAATCTTAAAGAAGCGATGCAATCCGGCAATGGATCGGGGAACCATCGTAGCATAATGGTCTTGCAGGTCTAGCTGCAATTGCAGCAACCCTAATAATTCCTCCGATGAGTGTTCTTTTGGTTCTTTCTCAAAGGCATAGGGATTTTTGAAAATGCCCCGTCCAATCATGATTCCGTCTACGCCATACTGTTGGGCTAACGCTAGTCCTGCTTGACGATCTGGAATATCGCCATTGATAGTGATCAATGTTTGAGGTGCCACTCGATCACGAATCGCTAGAACTTCTGGGATCAGATCCCAATGGGCAGGGACTTTACTCATCTCTTTGCGGGTCCGCAAATGAACAGAAAGATTGGCAATGTCTTGCTGCAACAAGTGAGTGATCCAAGCTTCCATCTCAGCCATTTCTGTGTAGCCGATCCGTGTTTTGACGCTGACTGGCAACCCACCTGCTTTTGCCGCTTCAATCAACTCAGCCGCCACATCGGGACGCAAGATCAAGCCGCTGCCTTTGCCGCGACCGGCAACATTTGGGACAGGACAACCCATATTGATATCGATCCCTTTAAATCCCATTTCCGCCATTCCAATACTCATTTGCCGGAAAAATTCCGGCTTGTCTCCCCAAATATGGGCGACGATCGGTTGCTCGTCTTCTGTGAATGTCAGTCGACCACGAACACTCTCGATCCCATCTGGATGGCAGTAACTATCTGAATTGGTAAATTCCGTAAAGAAGACATCTGGCGCCCCTGCTGTCTGCACAACATGGCGGAACACTACATCTGTCACATCTTCCATTGGTGCTAAAATAAAAAAAGGCTTCGGTAACTCCGCCCAAAAATTTGTTGTCATGCTTTCCGCTCCATTTCTTAGTGACCGGATCACTTCTTTGATCCAACTTACAAAAACATAGTCATTATACTAGGAATAAGCAAAAGAAGCAAAAAGCGAGACCATCCGCACTCATGGTCTCGCTTCTTGTTTCATTACTCGATAGACGCCTAATGCACCGATTTCGCACAAAAAGATCAGTAACGCTAGTGGAAGATAGGTATGACTGCCCATGATACCTACTAGCGGCGTACAGATGATCCCGATGCTGTACATGCCGATCCCTAAGATCGAGGAAGCGACCCCAGCGTGTTCACCTTGCCGATCCATCGCTAATGTAGTTACCACCGAATTGACGATCCCTAATGTCGCCACGACCAGAAATAGCCCAATGATCGCTAATGCAATAGAATTTCTGATGCCACTCAGCATCACCAGTACACTGCCAATAAAACCGATCACCAATCCGCTGCCTAATTGCTGGACTAGGGACAATCGCCGCGATAAAATCCCCGAAAGCTCCGCAGTCACAATGATACCGATCCCGTTGATACCGTACAAGAGGCTATACATTTGATCACTGAGCCCATAGACATTTTGGAACATGAAAGAGGATCCTGAAATATAACTAAACAATGCACCATAAATAAATCCTTGGATAAGCACCAGTAACACAAAGATGCGATCAGACAATACTGCCCGCCAGCCAGATTCCATCTGATGGATGTGTTCTTGCGGCTGTAATGTTTCTTGATAGCCAAAGAGAATACCAAGCAATAGCAGGATGCCTAAACCACCCAAAAAAAGAAAAATCGTTTGCCAAGAAGCCACTGCCAAAATCGCACTGCCTAGCAGTGGGGAAATGATCGGGAAAATACCGTTCACTGCAATCAGCATCGCAAAAAACTTCGTCAGCCGTTCGCCGGTAAATAAATCTTTCGCAATCGCACGGGTCAAAACGATCCCTGCGGAACTGGCGATTCCTTGCAAGAGACGCAAAGCTAGGAATAACCAGATATTTCGCACGAAGGGAACAAGTAAACAGCAAAGAATCGCTACGGTTATCCCTATAGCAAGAGGTTTCTTGCGCCCAATCCGGTCACTAAGTGTTCCGATTGCTAATGGACCTAATGCTAAACCAATCAGACACATGGTCAAACTCATTTGTGTGAGAGAAGCACTGATTCCTAATTCTTCTTGAATGACTGGAAAAGCCGGTAAATAAGCATCCATTAGTAAAGGGCCATAGGCGCTCAATGTGCCAAGCAATAAGGACAGCCAAATGATCCTACCTTTTGATAACTCCATTTTTCCTTCTCCTTTCCTATCTAAAAAACCTGCCTCTAGAATACTAGCTGATTCCGTGGTGATTTTCAATGAGAATTTTTCTTAATTTCAGATATTTTTAAACAACTAAAACAATTCGATTGGATATGGCTTTTTTTTGGTTCTAAGAAGCTTTAAAGACAATAGGGCGTTTCACCCTTCAATTCCTAACAGATCTCGAAAAAAGCTTATTGCCTTCTCCCTACCAAAAAACTAGTAGTAAGAAAACAATAAGCATTTCACATGAAGATAATTATTGAGTGATTTGAGCGATGAAAAGCCAGTGGCAGTATTTCAGCGATCATTTTTACTTACTCATCGTGTTGAATCTGGTACACTAACTGATCGAGCAATGGACCATAATCTACTTGCTGATAATCCGTCACATCAAATTCATAGAGCGTTCCCAAAGCAAATTCAGCGTACTTTCGTTCATTGATGATTCGTCGGAATTCTTCCTTTGTAATATGATTGGTTCCTAATGAACGGTCTTCTAAACTATCGCCATAATGATAGTGATCCATGATATAGCTCAAATGCCGTTCCGGCTCCCGATCTCGCTGGTAACGCCGTTCCCACAACACTTCGAAATCAGCCGTTAAGCGAATCGTGATTACTTCATAAGCATAAGTATCAGCAAGGTCTCGCAAGCGTCCTTTTTGCTTATCGCTAAATGGATACTCCGAAACAATGACTTTTTTCCCCGCTTCCATATATAACTCTAATGCGCGATAAAAGAACGGATAGACTTTCGTTCTTTCTTGCTCGGCCCGTTGAGATAAATCATCAAATCCCACAGAATCCGCATAATATTCTTTGATTTCGTCAATGGTGATCGTATACATGTCGGGCAACCGTTGCTTCAGTAGCTGCAGGAGATATGTCTTGCCAGTTCCTGGGCTGCCAGCTAAAAGAATAAGATACTTTTTCATTTTACTTTTCTCAATGACGTTGGGCTTTCCACATTCATGAACAAGCCGATTTTATGTTTCACTGTTTCTTTGATGGCTTCGTTTGCCGGAATGACATTGTGTCTTAAAGACTTGTTGATTTCTGTTTCACCAAAGGTCGTTTTAGCAGCTTTCGTCCACTGTACCAACAGCTCGGTCCCAACATTGAATTTGCGGATGCCATTGTTGATCAATGCCGGATAATCTTCTTCTTTGACTCCGGTTCCCCCATGGATCACTAGTGGAACATCTACTCGTGCATCAATTTCTTTTAGCAAGGGAATATTGACTTCCGTTTTTGATTTGAATTGTCCATGGTTCGTCCCAATAGCAATTGCTAATGCATCCACTCCGGTCTCTTTGACAAAGACCAACGCATCTTCTGGTTTTGTATAAACTTTGTCATCTTCAGCCACATGGATCCCTTCTTCTGTCCCACCAATCGTTCCCAACTCGCCTTCTACCGAGACGCCATGCGCATGGGCATATTCCACCACCGCTTTTGTCTTCAAAATGTTTTCTTTGAAGGGTAAATGAGAACCGTCATACATCACAGAGGTATAGCCGCTGTCGATCGCTTCTTTGATATCATCAAAATCCCGTGCATGATCCAAATGCAAGACCGCATCGACCATTTCCTCCTCCGCGATAGCTTTCATCACATGGACCAATACATTCATCCCAATGTATTTAGCAGTATCGACACTCGTCTGAATAATGATTGGTGCTCCCATTTCTTTGGCCGCGCGCAGCATCGCAGGAAGCATCTCTAAATTGTGGGTATTAAAAGCCCCCACCGTAAAATTCAATTCTTCCGCTGTTTTCGTGACTTCTTTTAACGTTGTGTACATAATCAAATCCACCTTATCTTATTATTTATTACCGGTAATCGTGACTTGTTTCGCGATTTGCCGCATCTCATCCATTTTCCCCATATAATAATCGATCCCTTGATCATCACCGGCTCGGGCTGCTTCGGCTCGTTTCTTATTGTACAAATGCATCAATTTCTTATACCCATCGCCAATACTTTTTTGATTCGCTAAACTCTGCTCTAAAAGTTGGATCGCTTGATCGCATTCATTCAAAGCTGCATAGTTAAGACCAGCTTGTTCTAAAAGTGCTGCTAATTTTCGTGAGTCTTGGCTCACGGCTATTTCTTGATTCAATTGATCGATCTCTCTTTGAAGCTGCTCCACTGTCTCAGGTGCTAATTCAGTTATTTCTTTTGCTTCCTTCTTCTTGTTAAAAAAACCAAACATCACGTTTCCCTACTTTCCGATTAAAAGGCTTTTAGGATTGGGCTTAAAATCCAGGCATACAAGAGTGCAGCAACCACAGTGTCGACATCCGTCGCAGTTGCATTGACAAAGCCCATTGAATTGAAGATCGTTACGAGTAATGCTGGCAATAAGGTGATGAAGAATCCGTGAGCGATACCGCCGATGATGGCACCGCGTCTACCGCCAACCGCATTTCCAAAAATACCAGCTGTCCCGCCGGCAAAGAAATTTGTCAACATCCCCGGCAAAATCATTGCTAGTCCAAACATTGGCAATGTAAACATCGCAATTACCGTTCCAATAGTCGTTGTGATAAATCCTAAGATGACAGCATTTGGACTATAAGGGAAGAACACTGGACAATCCAGTGCTGGAATCGCATCAGGAACCAGCTTCATCGCGATCCCTCGGAATGCCGGAACAATCTCCCCTAACAATAAACGGACGCCCGCCAACAATACATAGACCCCTACGACAAATTGAATCGCTTGAAGGAAAGCAAACATGATATAGTTTTGCCCACCAGATAGTTCAGAAGCAAAGGATTCCCCTGCGAATAAAACAGTCACAATATAAAGGGGAACCATTACGACCATCACAGATAAGTACGTATCTTGGAGAAATTCAAAATGGGAAGGTAGTTTGATGTCTTCAATCGATTTCTTGTTTTCGCCTCTTTCCCCAAAAAGCTTAGCGACGCCTGCTTCAAATAAATAGCCGATGGTGCAGAAGTGTCCTAATGCGATATCATCAGATCCGGTTACTTTGCGGATGATCGGTTGTGCGATCGCTGGCATAGCCACGGCGAAGACTGCGCCGACAAAGCCACCAACTAAAATCAGGACAATCCCGCGTAAGCCAGCGAAATAGCCAAATACCGTGGTCATCGTAGCCATCCACAGAATGGCTTGTCCCGTCAAGAAAATGTATTTCCATTTTGTAAATCGTGCCAGCAAAATATTAAAGACAAAAATAGCTAAGAAAGTTAATGCAATATCTCTGCCTAGACCAAGTTCATTCATTGCTTGCCCATTGATTGCTTCAATGGAAGGGATAATGCCTTGCATTTGAAACCCTTCGGTAAATATTTGACCAAAATAAGTCAAACTACCGACAATAATGCTGGAACCCGCACTTAATACTTGGAAGCCTAGAAGAGTTTTCAATGTCCCCGAAATGATTTGTCCGGTTGACTTCTTTTGCAAAATCAGCCCTAACATCGCAATCAATGCAATCGTGATTGAGGCTTGTGTCAAAATATTCTCGATAATAAAATTGATAACGCCCATCTTTTCCCCCTCTTTCCTTTCTTAAATAACGCCCTTTGCTTGTAACACCGGTGTTAGCTTCTCTTCGATCTCTGCTTTAGAAACAATATTCTTCAAATACACCATGGCAGTCTGTGGATCAATGGAGAATTTCTCGAATTGGGTTCGGAAATTTTCTGCCGTGATGATAACATCCGGTTTCATGGAAACTGCGGATGAAATATCACAATGATCCAGTTTGGCTGTCACTCCTAGCTTGGTCAAAACATCTTCTGCTGACATCTGCGCTGCAAAACTGCTGCCTAATCCTGCCCCACATACAAATAAAATATTCAGTTTGTTCATCTGTCTTCTCCCCTTTTTTTATCCTCACTTAAAAAAGTAATTGTTTAAATTGATCAATGGTTGTACATGCAATCAGCTGATTGAGTTTTGCTTCATCATTGATCAGTTCAATCAGTTCTTTCATGATCGCTAGATGTGAATAGGAATCCACCGCGGCTAAACAAAAAATTATTTTCACTGGGTCCATTTCCGGATTGCCAAAATGGATCGGCTGATTCATGGTCACTACACTAACACCTAATGTATTGACACCATCTTCGGGTCGCGCATGGGCCAAAGCCAAGTGCTTCCCGATGACGATATAAGGCCCGTATTCTTCTACTGCATGGATCATTGCCTGAACATAGTGTTTCTCAATGATGTCCTCTTTGATCAATGGCTTGGCGGCAACTTCAATAGCTTCTTGCCAAGACGCGGCCTGGGCCTGTATCAGAATATGATTGTCTGTCAGAATATCTTTTAACATTGGCTGGATCTCCCTTTTGTTGATTTCTAAATGATTGTTTTCAAATAATGTTTCTAATTTGGAATAGATCCTGCGATCGACTCGGCCGCCGCTTTCTGCTACCAGGTCCAAAACCTTGGTAAACAGAACTGTCGGTTCATTGTCGCTAGGTTCTAGCCGCTGATAGGTTTGATGCCGATCCAAGAATTCTGAAATGATTGACCGATTGGCATCCGTTAAGATCGGATCGACCACCAGCAGCGGTTTATTGCTATAGGGCAAATGAAATGTGCTGAAAATCAGATCAACATCCAATTTGTCAACGAGAGCAACTTCCTTTGAACTTAATACAGCCACGACTTCGATCTGGGGAAACTTTTCTTTCAAGTTCTCCGCCAATAGATTTCCGGTCGCCATCCCATGATTACAGACCACTACCGACTTGTAGATCGACGCTAGATCACGCTTGATCACACTGGCAATCGTTGAAAAGTGAATCACCAGAAAAGCGATCTCATCCTCAATGACTGTTGCTCCAATCACTTCGGCGATCGTTGGCATAAACAAAGTGACTGCTCGATAAATGGGTCCATAGTTCAAACGGATATTTTCTTTCAGAGGATTCATGACTTGGATCTTATTCTTTATCCTTACGATCAATGCAGCCATGTGCTTATAAAGATTTTCACATAATGTTTCTTCTTTTAAATGAAAAGGAATATGCGTTTCTTGCTCCACGAATTGAATCAGTTGAATGGTCAATAGTTGTGCTTGCACCCATTCAAGAGAATTGGATATATCTCTTGCGTTGAAAGTCTCAATCGTGAAACGAATATAGTTGCGCTCTACTTGAGGGACTGCTGTCAATTGAAATTCTTTGATGACCTGTTCAACAAAGTCGGAAAAACCGTCCTCTTGGTAATCGATGGTTTTCCAATTTACTGCCGAAATCAGCTCGTGCCTTTTTATTCGCTGAATCCAAATCCAAGTAAACAACAAAATCTGGTTTTTATAGATATCATCTTCTTGCTTGACGATTTTTTCTGAATAGATTTTCTCCAGTCGCAGACTTTCTTCTCGGGGGAAATAATGATGGAAGATCGCCCGTGCTGGCGTAGTTTTTTCTTCTCTATTTTCAGAAAAATCGACTCTACCCAAATTTTGATTAACGAAATCATAGATCATTGTCCGAATGGCTCTTTCTGGTCCTTTATACAGCAGTCCTTGTTTGCCATAACTGACGATCTCGATCCCATACCTTAATAAATCTGCTCTTAAGCGACGCATGTCCTCATCCATCGTACTTTTAGAAATTTGAAAACGTGCTTCTTTGCGATTCAGAAAAACCGCTGTTTTCTCATAAGCGATCGATAAGACTAAATCGAAGGTCCGCTCTTGACGATTCAGCAAGTCTGCTTGTAAATGGTCTAACTGCGTTCTCACCTTTTGTTGTTGGCTGACTGTCAGATCTAAGAGGAAGCCTTGATTACGAATAGTTGCAACCTCAGGTAGCTGCTGCTGCCTCAACCACGTATTGACCTCCAAGACTTCTTGACGGATGGTCCGTTGACTCACATTGTATTCTGCAGCCAATTGTTCCGCTTTGAGCGGGTAGTGAGAAGAAATGAATTTTTGGATCAGTTCAACTGTTCTAGTTTTCATGATGGTTATTCCTTTCTGAATTCAGTATATGTTTCCGCTTACAAATAAAAAAGTAGACATTCCTTCCACTTGAACTGGCAGATACCTGCACCTCATCTGGTGGGATTGAATGATTAAATCATTTCTCTTGTTACTACCACAGCAACTGCTTTTTGTGAAGAGTCTGCTTGATAAAAGAAACAACAGCGAATAAAAAAACAAAAAAAGGAGGCTCTCATACATCGAGAGGCCTCCCTTTATAGCACTATTCAAAAAACTTACTCTTGTAAAATTGACTTTCCTAAAGAAAAGAGTTGTTCTGATTCAGTCAATGGTTATCTCGTTATTCACGAATCTCTTTATAGCTTACATTGTATTCTTTCCTATTCCGGAACCATTTGTCCAGTTCCGTGACTAGCAAAATAACGGCCCCGGAAAGCAGTGCGATCCCCCAACCGGTCAGTGATAGATTCGCCGTATGGAAAGCTTTTTGCATAAATGGCACATAGGTCAAGACAACTTGTAAAGCCACCATCACACCGATGATCAAAAAGGCTTTCGGATTGGTAAAGGACGCCTTCGAGAAAGCAGACTCGCTCGTACGAATATTGAACAAGTAAAAGATCTTACTTAACACAACAATGTTGACCATCATGGTACTCGCAACCGCTTGGTCGACGTCTTGTGTCAACAACCATTCATAGGCTAAAATGCTGATGACTGCCATCAACACTGAGACATAAGCCATTTGCCAAATATCATGAGTATTCAATAATCTGTTCCCAGTTTTTCGAGGTTTCCGCTGCATGATTCCTTTTTCTGCCGGTTCAAAAATAAAGGCAAACTGGATCGTGATTGCCGAAACCATATTGATCCACAACAGCTGAGTGGCTTGCAAAGGCATGTCATTTTGCATCAAGATCGTAAAAGCAATGATCAAGCCTTCCGCAAATGAGGTAGGCAGCAGAAATAAAATGCTCTTTTTGATATTATCATAGATTCTTCGTCCCTCTTGGATCGCCGAAGCCATGGTGCCAAAGTTGTCATCAGTCAAAATCATATCTGCAGAATCTTTGGCGACGTCTGTTCCGCTGATTCCCATTGCTACCCCAATATCGGCCCGCTTTAAGGCAGGTGCATCGTTGACCCCATCCCCGGTCATAGCTGTCACTTTCCCTTTGGCTTGCAAGGCTTTGATAATTTCCAGCTTATTTTTAGGTGTTGTTCGAGCAAACACTTGATTCCTGATGACTGCGTCTTGAAAATCACGCTCTGCCATTTGGTCCAGTTCAGAGCCAGTCACTACATTGATTTCTTTGGCCAATCCTAACTTTTCACCGATTGCTTTTGCTGTTAAAGGATGATCCCCGGTGATCATTTTGACTTGGACCCCAGCTTGCTTCATCTCCTGCAAAGAAGCGATGACTTCTTCTCGAGGCGGATCGATGATACCGGCGATGCCCAAAAGCTGCACACCTTCAGCAAAGACCGTTTCATCCAGTGAATCGACCGTCTGCTGGTCTGTTAGCGAACGATACCCCACTGCAACCACCCGTTTTCCTTCTGAAGACAACCCTTGGACCTTAGCAGACCAACTTTTTTCATTAAAGTTCTGGTCGTAGACCTTCGCCATGGCAAACAGCTTGTCTGGTGAACCTTTAACAAATAATAGGCGTTTCCCTGCCTGATTTTGTACCAGCTTTGCCATGTAGCGGTAGTCGGAATCAAAAGGCAGCATAGCGATTTCTTGATAGCCAGGGGTTTCGGGATAGGCAAATTTTTTGTAATAAAGGGTCAAGAAAGAGCCATCGGTTGGTTCGCCATTGATCCCCCAATGGTTCTCTTCTTCCACTAGCACAGTGTCATTCGCTTCAAATCCTGCTTCTAGGAATAAGGCTAGCTCCTGTTCATCTGCTTCGGTAACAGGAGAAAGCGGGAGAATCTCCCCTTTCGGCTGATAGCCGTCGCCAGTGATCTGGTATTGCTGATGTGCTAAAACGATGTCCTTAACGGTCATCTCGTTTTTGGTCAAAGTTCCTGTCTTATCCGTAGCGATCACATCGACAGAACCTAATGTTTCAACAGCCGGCAATGTTTTGATGATGGTCTGCTTGTTTTTGGCCATTTCGCTGACCCCCATTGCTAAAACAACGGAAGTCGTTGCTGGTAAGCCTTCCGGGATCGAACCTACGATCATTGTCACAACGGCTAAAGAAAGTACAGAAAGAGCATAGGTTTCTAAAAACAGACTGACCACAAACAGGACAATCGCGACCCCCATGATCACATAGGTGATACCCTTACCTAACCCATCTATTTCTTTCATCAAAGGAGTCTTGCGTTCTTCTGTGCGGTTCACTTCAAAAGAGATTTTGCCGATCTCTGTTGTTTGACCTGTAGCAATAACGATTCCTTTCCCGCTACCAGAGGTAACCGATGTCGACGCAAAAGCAATGTTGCTTTGTTCTGCTAAAGCGATAGCATCTTCTAGCAATGGCATGCTCGTTTTCTCAACCGAATCAGGTTCGCCTGTCAGCGGAGATTCCTGTATTCGTAGATTGTCTGCTTCAATGATCCGTAGATCCGCTGGTACATTGTCACCAGCTTCCAAGAAAACCACGTCACCGGGAACCACTTCTGCTGCTGCAATATCTTGGCGAGTGCCTTCCCGATAGACCGTCGCTTGTGTAGACAGCATTTGCTTGATGTGTTCCAGTGCGTCCGAGGCATTGGCTTCTTGATAATAGCCAATCAATGCATTGACCAAGACAACCGTTCCGATAATGATTGCATCCGAAAGGTGTCCCATGAGTAATGTCAATAGTGCAGAGAAGATCAAAATATAAATGATCATATTGTTGAATTGCCGCAACAACAATTTCCATTTAGGGGTCTTTTTTGTTGTTAGCTGATTCAAACCAACTTCTGACAAACGTTGCGCTGCTTCCTTTTTAGTTAATCCTGTCCTATCCTTAAGTCCATATTTTTCCATTGTTTCTTCAATAGTAAGTTGATAGTTCTTTGTCTGCATTTTTTGCCTTCCTTTTTTAATTGAATTTTTTCCAACACAAATAAGCCCTCCATTCAGTGAGACACACTAAACAAAGCGCTGCTTCTTGTCCTATTCAATCAAAAAGTAAGGCAAATCAAAATAGATTTTCTGCTCACCGTCACTCGAGTCACTAGACATTCCTTTACCACCCCCTTTAAATTAGAATCAATAATAGCGTATTCATTTTTTTTAGTCAAGTCTGCAACTCCAACTCAGTTTGCCAATTAAAGCAGAACAACTATGAGGAGCACAGAAGTGAAACTGCATGGTTCGAATCGAAAAGGACGAGTGCCCCTGCCCTTTTGTTACCCATTCAGTAAGAAACAAATCAAAGGGGATAAACCAAAAGATGCTGCGGTCCTTTGGGTCCCATTTTCTCTTCACCACTATCTACAAAACCCATTGAATAATACAGTTTTTTTGCTGCACTATTTTTTTTATTGACTGCAAGAACAATTTGTTTAGTTGCTGGAAAATGAATTTTTACAAAATTAGGCAATAATCGCAATGCTTCTTTTGCATATCCTCTCCTTAGATATCTCGCATCAGTAGAGAAACTCCGCAACAAAAGAGCGTCATTTTCATCCGTATAGTCTGCTTTTTGGGGTCCTGCATCCAAAACAAAAAAAGTCACCAATTTCTGTTGGGAAAAAGCCAAGATCGAATGATGCTGTCGATTCTTTTGGGAGATTGCAATATTTTCTTGTGGCGTCCCTGTGAAATAGGTCATTTCGTCAGTCAGAAAATAATTGACAACATCTTCTTTGTATTCATCTCGATATTTCATTAGTTCCATCTTTTATACACACCTCTTCTGGTCTAAAACAATAGCCCATTCATTTGTAGGTCATTTTATCAAGTATTGCTTGAAATTACGAATAAAGTCATATACCTGATCGTTACACAGGTATATGACTTACAGACAGGTCCAAAATCAGGCTTCTTATTGTTCAATCGCCGAATGATTCATTAAACGATTGATATGGACACCTAGAAAAACGATCTCATTCTCAGGGATTTTCGTTTGATATTCATTATCTACATACGCCTTTACCTTTGTTGCAATCTCCATAGCATTTGGGTAAAGGGCCCACATTTGCCGATACAGTCCTTCGTCTTTTTCTTGCAATAATCCTTCTGTAAAGAAACGATCTACAAAAAAACGGACATGTGTGATAAAGCGGCTATAATGAATCGAATTTGTATTCACATCTTGCTGGATCGAATAGCGGACAAGGTTTACGATAATCCCAATCAATTTCGCTTTCTTCAACCCATCCTGATTATCCGCAGACGCAGATTGGGCATTGATCAAATGAAAAGCAATATTTGATGCTTCTTCTTCTGGAAGAAAGATTTGATACTTTTCACGTAACAAAAGTAACGCTTGTTCTGCAACTGCGTATTCTTTTGCATAATAGTTTTTGATTTCCCAATACAAACGATTGGTGATACTTAACCCCTTCTCTTGGCGTTCAACAGCAAAATGCAAGTGATCCGACAACGTTAAATAGATCGTAGAGTTTAGCGGATTGGGCATTAACTGTTGGGCCAATTGAACGATTTCTTTCGTCATCTCAAAAAACCTAATGGGTATCTCATCAATTAATTCAGCAAACTGCAGAGATCTCGTTTCATCAATTGGGAGAAATACTTGATCAATTTGAGAATCCGTTATCTGCTCTCCGGCTTTTTTCCCAAATCCAATGCCTTTTCCAAGTGCAATCATTTCTTGGCCTTCATTGTCAACAAGTACAACACTTGAATTTAAGACTTTCTTGATATAAATCATGCACTATCGCTCCTTCGTCATTCTCCTGCTAGGATTGCGCCATTAGTCTCAATCACTTTTTTGTACCAGTCAAAAGAGTCTTTTTTGGATCGATCATAAGTGCCATGTCCTTCATCATCTGCATCCACATAAATAAAGCCATATCGTTTTGACAGTTGGGAGGTACCAGCACTAACTAAATCGATTGGTGCCCAGCTTGTATAACCAATCAGATCTACGCCCTCATCAATCGCTTCTTTCATTTGTTTAAAATGCGCTTCGAAATAGTCCCTACGATACGGATCATGAACGTTCCCCTCTTCAAGGATATCTTTTGCTCCCATTCCATTTTCGACGATCATCAATGGAATTTGGTAGCGATCATATAACTCGATCAGCGAAATCTTTAGTCCTTTAGGATCAATCTGCCAGCCCCATTCAGTGGATGGTAATTTAGGATTTTTCACCCCTAGTACAGTATTTCCTGGTGTTCGTTCTGCTTGCGGATTCCCAGATTCCGCCATAGACATATAATAGCTGAAAGAAAGAAAATCCACTGTATAATCTTTTAGTATTTGAGGATCTTCCGGTGCCATTTCAATCTTGATGCCACGTTTTTCCAAGTCTCGCAAAATTAAGCGAGGGTATTCTCCTTTTACTTGAACATCTGCATAAAAATTATTCTCTAGGTTCTTCTTCAATGTCAATTCCACGTCTAGTGGATCACAGGTTAACGGATAAGTCATTAATTTTGTTATCATACAGCCTATTTTGTTTTGAGGATTTTTTTCGTGTGCAACTTTTGTAACTAGTGAACTAGCGACAAATTGATGATGCAAGGCTTGATAGATCTCTTGATGCTCTTTCCCCGGAGTACATTGTTCAGGAATAATTCCAGCTGTTGTAAAGGGATGACGATGAATGCTGTCGATCTCATTAAAGGTCAGCCAGTATTCTACGTATTCCCCAAATTCCTCAAAGCAGACTGTGGCAAATCGGACAAAGTCAGCGATAACTTTGCGTTCAACCCAACCATTATATTTCAAACTCAACGCGACTGGCATTTCATAATGAGAAAGTGTCACGATCGGTTTGATTCCTAAACGCTGCATTTCTTGAAAGACATTTCGATAAAAAGCAATGCCCGACTCATTTGGCTCCAGTTCTTCTCCTGTTGGAAATAATCTCGTCCATGCAATCGATAAGCGTAGTACTTTGAAACCCATCTCAGCAAATAACGCCAAATCTTCTTTGTAACGATGATAAAAATCGATTCCCCGACGTTTAGGATAAATCGTGTCTGTTGGATCAGCGATTGCTTCTTTCACGGCGTTTACCGTCACATGCATATGGGCTGCAAAATTTTTGGTGTCGACATCTGGTTTATACGTGGCGATATCTGCTACAGACAACCCTTTCCCGTCTAAATTCCACCCACCTTCCACTTGATTGGCAGCAATCGCTCCGCCCCATAAAAAATTCTCTGGAAATGTTGATTGACTCATAGTTGTATTCTCCTTCACGTTTTTTGATTATGCTGCTTGAATTTTACGAAACAAATGGAGAGATGGATAAAACACCCTCGCTTTTAGACATATTTTCTGTTTGTTCAATTGGTTTGATAATGAAATTTTCTTTGTTAGTCACAACGCAGATAACAGTCGGGTCATACCCTGCTTGTTTGATGGCTTCTAAATCGAATTGAAGCAATGGTTGTCCTTTTTTGACATAATCCCCCGCACTGACAAGCGGTGTGAAATATTTTCCTTCTAATTGCACCGTGTCGATCCCTATATGGAATAGGATTTCAGCACCATTCTGGGTCTTTAAGCCAATCGCATGGTTGGTTTCAAACAACATAGTAACTTCTCCATCCTCTGGTGCTGTTAGTTCGCCAGATGTGGGGATAATACCGAATCCCTCACCAATCATTCCGCTGGAAAAGACATCGTCTTTTATTTCGGCTAGCTTAACAACTTGTCCCGCAACAGGCTGACTGAGAACTTCTGATTGAGGGTCTTCTTTTCCTTCAACGGCCTCCATGACTTTATCTTTAAAAAGAAACAGGACTAAAACAAAAGCCGCAAGAAAAGAGACTGCTAAAGTGACTAATGCCCAAACTAAATTCATACTATTTGATTCATCAACGAACATGGTGATACTAGCAAGACCCGGACCCACTAATGCAAACGCTTTGATTGTAAAGATGCCAGCAACTGCTCCACCAACCAAACTAGAAGCCATCACCCCATATAATACCCGTTTGTTTAAAATCGTTACCCCATACAATGCTGGCTCTGTAATGCCAAACAGTGCAGAAATTCCAGCAGAAATAGCTGTTGAGCGAAGCTTTTGATCTTTTGTCCGCAGACTGACAGCAAAACATGCCCCAGCTTCAGCAATATTATGGGCAAGTGAAGCCGGTAAATAAAGCAATTCTGCCCCCATCTCGCTCATGGAAGAGACCGCATAAGGGATCATTGCTTTGTGCATACCGGTCACAACCATCAATGGTAACACAGCTGCTAAGATACCTGTTGCAACCCAGCCTAGATGAGTATAAAGCCAAATAATCGCTGCAGAGAAAACTGTACCTACCTCAAATCCTAAAGGTCCTAAAATCAATAGCGCCACTGGAACTGTGATTACTAGACTCATCATCGGAACAAAGAAGATGCGAATCGGTTTTGGAGAAAAACGAGTAAATAGTTTTTCGACTTGCGAATAAAACAAAACCGTTAAAATTGCAGGAAAAACTTGTGATGCATAGGCAATATTCTGTAATCCGATCCCCAAAAAGGTTGCTCCATCTGTCAGCAACGCTGTTATTTCAGGCAAAATCAGCGCCCCGACTGCTGAAACAGCCACTAATTGATTTACTTTTAATTTATTTGCCGTGGTCATAGCGACTAAAATCGGTAAAAAGTAAAGGGGGGCTCCACCTATAAGATTTAAAATTTGATACGTTTGGCTTTGATTATCAAGCACTCCTGTAACAGAAGCGAGTAACAGTAGTGATTTTAAAACACCACCTCCGGCAACCGCCGGTATAAGTGGCTGAAAAATGGAAATAACAAAATCCAACAGGACAGCTCCCCAAGACTGCTTTGTTGCACTTCCGCTGTCCGCATTGTCTAACTGATGCCCCAACAGTGACATCACTTCGTCATAAACTTCCACAACATCATTGCCAATGATAACTTGACACTGGACATTCTGCCGGACTCCGATGACACCCTCCACTTTTTCTAGTGCTTCTTTTTGAACTAGAGCATGATCTTTCAGGGTAAACCGTAACCTCGTTGAACAATGTTCCAAATGAGAGATGTTTTCTTTTCCGCCAATCAATTGGATGATGGCAGTTGCCGTTTCCTTTACATTCATTGTTTTTTTCTCCTTTAGATTATTTTTCTCTTCGTTGGCCAAACAAAGAAAAAAGCAGACAACACCTATTAAAACAACCAAATGAATCAGAACGATTCACTCATTGCTTTATATAGGTCCTGCCTGCTTAACCAGTCACATGCCTGTTTATTAATTGCATAATACCACGAAGAAATTGGAAACGCAACCACTATTTTTGATCCATAAGTTTGCCACCACAGCCAAATGTAAAACTCTAGGAATCAGGTAAGTACAAATTTTTAACATTCAAAAAAGGCATTTCCCAAAAGGAAAATGCCGATAAATCAGTGACGTTTGTTACATTGAAAGTTTGCCTTCTAAAACTTTCGCGTCTTTGCTGCGAAAAGCTTTGGTCAATTCACTAACAATCAGTGGGACTAATGAGAGCAGAATCACGATCACCCATTCAATTCCTGTCAAACTTTGAACTTTGAAAATTTCTTGCAAGAATGGAATGAACAAGACCGCCAACTGCAAAGCTAAGCTGACTAGAAAGGCTTTATTCATCGCACTGTTGGAGAAGACACCAATGCTGAAAATAGAACGTGTTTCGCTGCGG
>NZ_JBDGBK010000067.1:0-17438 GCF_040910045.1 Enterococcus sp. RTP21361st1_A6_RTP21361_211029
TGGGATGAGTTGGAGACAGAATACAAACTTGATGAAAGTCCAGATGCCGAAAACGAGCAAGGAGAGGAAACCGGGTTAGAGAAAAAATTAGACAAAGTTCCGCCAGTTTGGGCACCAAACACAAATCCAACTAACCCAACCAATCCGAATAGTTCAGGAAGCATTTAAGGCTGAAATCAAAAAAACGCGTAAGAGGAGATTGCCTCTTACGTGTTTTTTATTGTAAATGCTGGTAATAATAAATGGCTAACTGGGTACGATCCCGAAGTTCTAATTTTTCTAATAACTTACTGATATAATTGCGGACCGTTCCTTCGCTGAGAAACAACGCTTGCGCAATTTCTTTATTGTTTTTTCCAGTGGCAATTTCCTTCAAGATCATTTTTTCTCGTTCTGAGAAATGAGTAGTCAAATAAGAGTCATTATTTTTTAACAGTGTAGGAAACTTCGTGACGATTTCAGCGCCAAACACTGCTTGGCCATTGTATGCAGCTTTGATAGAGGGTACAATAGCCGAAAGATTTTGCTTGATGAGATAGCCTTTGACTCCGAGATCCAAAGCTTCTCGTATATAGGCATCATCATCAAAAGTAGTTAAGAGTAAAATGACGGCATTCGGATCCCGGGTTAAAATCTTGCGAGCAGCATCTAATCCAGTCCCATCGGGCATCCGAATATCTGTTAGTATAATCGCAGGTTTTCTTTCTTCGTACAATGCAACTGCTTCTTTGGCACAATGACCAATGCCTGTTACCTCAATTTCGTTTGAAACTTCCAAGATGGTTTTTAATGATGCGGTAACTAGGGGATCGTCATCGATGATTACTACTTGGATCATTGGTCCTCCTCCTTAGGTAAAATAATCGTAAGTTGAAATAAATTCTCTTTTTCAAGGGCATGGAGTTGTCCGTTTACCTGGTTGATTCGCTGGCGCATCGTCTGCAAACCGATCCCGTGGGTGTGATTGAGCCTATCCTTTGGTTTGTCATTCTTGATTTGTAATCGATGAAAAGCAGGTAGTTGTTTAAAATCGCAAGTCACTTTTGTTGCTTGACTGTGCTTCATGACGTTGGTCAAGGCTTCTTTTATGATCGTGATTAGGACAGTTTGTTGTGTTTGAGAGAGAATACTTGGCGGTGTTCCTATTACCTCAACTGTACAAAATTGAAAGTCTGATAGCAAAAGATCTAATGCTTGTGGAAAAGGAAGCGAGTGATGATGTAAATCGTGAACACTTTCTCGGATGCGGTCCATACCCAAGTTCATGGTTCGGTTCAATTGATCCAATGGTAAGTGAAGTTGCTTATTTTGATTAATTGCTTGAATGGCACCTAATTGTAAGATGGCACTTGAAAGCAGATGACCAACATTATCATGGATATCACGAGCGATTCGATTCCGCTCTTCAGCGATCTGTAAGGCGACTTCTGTTTCTTGAGAGCTTTTAAGGTAGTCGTTTTGCTCACGCAATCGGCTCTCATTTTCCCAATTGGCATCTTGAGTCGAGTTGAATTTTTTTTGTAACGAATGAAATTCAAAACTATCGTTTCGCAAGTAAGAAGCAGAGTAGACCAAAAGCATCAGTATAATCCGTATCGGCCAAGAAGGAACCAAGGAAAATAAGAGTATACAAAGAATGAGCAGGAGGATCTTTTCTTGCTTTTCACCAATCTGGGCTGAACGAAAGACGCATGGGAAAAAATAGCTATAAATTGGCCAAACCAAACTAAGACCTATCAAAATGCCCAATGCCAGCCACGTTCCTTTTTTGAATAGCAGACAGAGACCACTTAAGATGATTGTTGTCAAAAGATAGATTAAGTCTAGGGCTTGGAAGCCATTCAGGGACATTAGCCCTCCACAGAGAAGAAAATAAAAAACAACCTCATTAATCGACAATGGTTTATTCATATCTGGCTCCTAAATAATGACAAATGTCATTTTTGTTTTGGCGTATCCTCACTAGTTATTCTTTTCGCTTTTTATTATAGTCAGAATAAGAAGTGTTTGGAAAGGAGTTTTTTCGATGATTATTGAAATTGATAACTTGGTAAAACGTTATGGTGATTTTCTCGCATTGAATCATTTTAATTTGCAAGTCAGGGAAGGTGAAGTTCTCGGGCTTTTAGGACCTAATGGAAGCGGCAAATCAACAGCTATCAACTGTATGTTGTCCTTATTATCTTTTGATAAAGGGACTATTAAATTGTTTGGGGAAAAAATGTCACCGACAAGTTATGAAATAAAGCAAAAAATTGGCGTCGTTCCGCAAGATATCGCTGTATTTGAAGAGTTGACTGTCTACGACAATGTTGATTACTTCTGTGGTCTGTATGTTGCTGACAAGAAGAAGCAGAAACTATTGATCGAGGAAGTCATTTCGCTTGTGGGATTAGAAGAGTTCAAAGGATTCTATCCAAAACAATTAAGTGGTGGCTTGAAACGGCGTTTAAACATTGCTTGTGGCATTGCCCATAAACCACAACTGATTTTTCTTGATGAACCAACTGTTGCCGTGGATCCCCAAAGTCGGAACAAAATTTTGGACAGTATCAAAAAGTTGAATCAGCAAGGTGCAACAATTGTTTATACGACTCATTATATGGAGGAAGTCGAAATACTTTGTGATCAGATTGTGATCATGGATCAGGGACAAGTCATCGCGAAAGGAACAAAAGAAGAGTTGAAGGACATGGTTCGAAGTACGGAAAATCTTGTGATTGATATCCCTTTACTTCCAGATACAGCGATCGAATTTATCAAGTCATTGCCTCAAGTTCTTGAAACTGCCTATGATAAAGAGCGTTTGACGATCACAGCCAAAAAGATGAAAGAGATTCTTTTACCAGTACTAAGCTATTTTGAGGATGAACATATCGCATTTACTAAGATTCACACAGGAGAAGCAACATTAAACGATGTATTTCTGGAAATTACCGGTAAAGAATTAAGAGACTAGGAGGGAGATTATGTTTGGACACTTATATCGGTATCGCTTGAACGTTTTAGTTCGTAATAATTCCTTACTATTTTGGACATTGATCTTCCCGATTTTATTAGGGTTGATGTTTTCTGTAGCATTTAGCGAGATTGATCAAGCTGGAACGATCGAGACGATTCCCGTTGGGATTATCAAAGAAGAACAAAATCAGAAAACAAATGAGGGACAACTGACTCAGCAAGTCGCATTTATGAATGTTTTGAAGCAAACAAAATCTGGTGGAGAACCATTGTTTTCACTACAAGAAGTCTCTCCTCAAGAGGCTGAAAAACGATTAGATGCAGGGGATCTTGCTGGATATTATTCCTTTGAACAGTCATCGATCCAATTGGCTATTGCACGTACCGGTCTTTCTCAAACCATTCTAAAAAACATGATGGACCGATTTTTACAAAATACTGACCTGGCCAATAAGTTGGTGGCAATTGACTCTACTTTGACAGAAGACCAGCTCACATCTTTTCTAGTTGGAGAATCTTTTGTTCAGCAAGAAAATCAGACTAGAAACATGAGTATCAAAAGTTTTTATTTCTTTACCTTGGTGGGAATGGCTATTTTGTATGGATTCATGTGGGGGGTCAGAAACGCCCAAGACCAGCAAGCAAATCAGTCATCCAAAGGGATTCGCCTTTCGGTCATCCCCCGAAACCGATTGTTGGTTTTTTCAGCAAATATCCTTGCTGGATTCACGATATTTTTCTTAGAAGTTTTAGTGATTCTAAGTGTTTTTCATTTTATTTATCAAGTCGACTTCGGAAACCGCTGGCAGTGGTTATTCGTCCTATCCGCTTTTGGTGCATTGAATGCATTATTATTAGGAAATTTGGTTGGGAATTTGTTTCCTAATATGGGGCTGGCACAAAAAGAAGGATTGGGTGTGGCTGTTACAATGGCGATGAGTTTTTTTGCTGGTATGATGGGCTCCCAAGACATCAAATACTGGATCGATCTGCACATTCCGGTGCTAGGAAAACTGAATCTTGTCAACTTAATTAGTGAGAGTTTCTATCAGCTCTATTTTTATCGCTCACTAGAGGATTTCTATTTGAATCTTTTCTGGTTAGTAGCCTTTATGGTTATCTTAGCCTTTAGTAATCTAATGTTTGAAAGGAGGGTTCAGTATGTCGCTGTATAAAGCCGTTTTGAAAATTTTAAAAGCGAACAAAACAAATTTGTTGATTGCAGTCATTGTAACTGTGATCATCACCTTCTTCTATGCGCAAAATACAGCAGCACCGGATGCAAAATTGGATCGGGGGACAATGACCATTGTTACAGAAGACAACTCCGCATTAAGTAAAGCACTGATTGACTATTTAAAAGAAGAACAAACGGTTGTGGAATTGTCTGATAAGAGCCAAAAATCGATTGATGATGCGCTGTATTTTGGAAAAATCGACTATGTTTTATTTTTGCCTAAAGATTTTACTACGAATATTGAAGCAGGTGTACCGTCAGCAATCGATGCACAATCTCGTCCCGATGCTTTTGCTAAAACATTGATTGAAGGGCAAGTAGATACCTTTTTGTCGACTTATACGGCTTTTTATCATGTAACTGGCAATAGGGAAGAGGCATTGAAAAATACGCAATCTACTTTGGCCGCAAATGGCGAAGTAACGATTAGTCGTGGATACAGTGAACGGATGAACCAGCAATTCGGCAGCTTAGTATTCAATGCACTTGCTTACGGTTTGTTTCTTTCTATTTTTAGTGGCTATGGCGTGGTCAATCTAGTGTTCAATCGGAAAGAAATCCGGAATCGCAATCAAGTATCTCCTTTATCAACACGGCGGTTGAACCGAGCCGTTTCTATTGGTATGTTGGGGTATTCACTGCTTCTGACTAGTTGTTTTACAGCGGGATTACTCCTATTTACTCGTAGCACGTGGTCCGTCATGACCGGCTATCTAGTGATTAATCTTTTGTGTTTTTTCTTGCCGATTGTCACATTTTCAACGTGTATTACGTCATTTGTCAAAAATAGTGAGGCGTTGAATGGAATTTCGAATGTGTATATTATGGGAAGCTGTTTTTTAGGGGGAGTTTTTGTTTCATCAGATTTTTTACCAGACTTTATTAGTAAGATCGCTTCTTTTACACCGACTTATTGGTTTGTACAAAACAATCAATTGATTGGGAACACCCTCTCTGTGAATGCGGATTTCATTACGAAATTCTGGTTGAACTGCTTGATATTGGTCTTATTTGCCTGTGCCTTTTTGATAATACAGTTCGTTTTGAAAAAAGACAGCCGCTGGTTTAATCAAAAAAGGGTTGCATGAGTCATAAAAAAATGATGCCGCTGACTCAACAGCTGCATCATTTTTCTAATCTCACTATTTCTAACTCCATATCAATTGTTTGGTAGTGGTTATGGTGATATCAAATGGCCGCTTACCCATTTCTTCGCCGTCTTCTTGACCATGCTGTGGTACTGTGGAGACGATTCGGAGCTTATTCGTAGATAAATGATGGAAGTAGCGAGATCTCATTTGTTTCTTGCGGGTTAGTAAGGCTAAAAGCCAAAAAATTTTGAACAAAGCGACTCGCTCAACGAGAACGAAATCGATCTTATCTTCGTTGAGGTTTGCTGTAGGTGCGATCGCCACACCGCCACCGAAGTAGGGGTGATTTGTCGTTGTGCACAAGAAAGCCTTTGTAAAATTCAATTGTTTCCCATTGGTTTCTACCAGGATGGGAAATCCTTTTTGCCGGAATAAGACATTCACTACTGCAGACAAGTAGGCAAATGAACCTAAATTGAACTTGTTTAAGTTTGATTTCGCAGCAGAATGATTTGCTGCGTAAACGATCGATGCATCTAATCCAATACCGATATTGTTGATTGCGAACCCAGTTTCATCTTGGATTTGATCATGATACTTGATGATCGTAACCGATTGAGGAGTAGCGGTCCCAGCGATTTTCCAAAATACTTGCTCTGGTTCCTTAGGTAAACGCATTCCTCTGGCAAAGTCATTCCCTGATCCTGCCGGAATGTAGCCTAGTGGAATATTTTTTTCTGATTCTTGAAGGGAGGAAACTACTTGATGTAAGGTGCCATCGCCACCGATCACCACCAGTAAGGGGTAAAGCATTTCTGAATTTTCTCGATAGATGTCATCCCATGGCAACAATACTTGTGCCAGTAAAGAAGTAGTAAGTTCCTGTTCTTGCCCGGCATATTCTGTATAGTAGAACTGATGGGGAAAACGCCGCTTCTTGACGATTGCTTCAATTTTTTTGGCTACTTTTAGGCCACGTCCACTGCCTGCTTCAGGGTTAACAACAAAATGATAATAATATTTCATACAATAAATGCTCCATCTAATCTAAAATCAATGCTGTTTATTATAGCACGATTGCTGACAAGTTTGGCTAGTGATGCTTAACTATTTTTTGACAAAAAAATAGATTCGACGAAAGGTACGTAACAACAAGCTACTATTTTCGCTGTTGTTTTTGTGATCTAAGGTTCTTATGTCCACTATGATCACATCCGTATTGCTCACATTCGCCGAATCCTATTCAATTAGTAAGGAGTAACTCAAATTCCCACATCCTTTGTCTGTTTTTCTAAGTTGACAACAATTCTTTTCTTGCAGATCCTTCATCGTCTGCTTTACTGGGAATCCTTGCTCCTTACACTTATAGTATAGCACGAAAACGGATAGAAGCAACCGCTTACATGGTCTTTGTCACTATCTTTAGATAAATTTAAAGATATCAAAAGATAGCACTCTTGAACTTATTAGCCATTAAGTCGATGAACAATGAAGGTGTACGATTCCCCTCATAAGCAAACAGGAACTTAGAGAAAAATGAACAATTGAACGATTCACAGACATCAAGTTTACATGAAGTTGGTTTGACGAATAAAGAGACGGATGTCCGTCTCTTTGAGTTCTTTATCCAAGTTTATTCAATATAGCTGATGGAACATCATTAGGCGAGACTTCATCCCATCCCATTACTCCTTTATGATTATTTACATGTAATACAAGGTATGCATTCTCTTTTAGTGGCTTGTCTCCATAGGAATTAAAAGACACATCTTTTTCATTATTGTCTGATGTATAGCTAGCTAAGTTGTACTTGTATCTAAAGTGTTCTCTCCCGCTACCTCTACCAATCGAAACACGTTCACCTTTCGAAGTTATCTTAGTGTAGTAATCTGTCGTTCCATAAGATTGCTCATACCAGAACCAGCCTCCACCCATCAGAAGAAGGGTTACTACAGTAAAAGATAATAGTTTTTTCATATAAAATCATTCCTTTCGAGGAATAGATTACATCTATGAATAATGAAATAAATCAAACTAAAGGCTGAGAATAAGCGAACAAAATTGTAAGGAGGACAATGAGAATTAGTAGGAGAAGAAGAACAGAATGAATTGCGAGCAAATAAATACTCAATGCTCGTCTTTGGCCTGCCTGTTTTGCTGGAAGATTCCTATTCAAAGCAGAACCACCGTTTTAATGGTTATGTATTTAAAATATTCTAGTCATTTCCGGTATCTTTTTTAGCCTCGCTGATAGATAGATCGTTCCTCTTTCTTTTTTGTTGATTTTAACACTTTGCTATTTGACAAGTGGGTTGCTTTAGAAGGAGATTGTACGACCTTGTTACTGAAGAACAGCTTGGGGGAAAATTAGTTTTTTAGACTTTCATCCACAAAACATCCACATGAATTCTCCAATTTAATTGGACAATGGAAATCAATAAGAACCAAATCAATAATGTAAGCTTGATAAATCAGTAATCTTCTGTATAATAATTATTTGTGCGTAACGCATCGCGGTTCATCAACCATCCCGCGTAATCAAAACTCGGAGAAAGAAGGGATCAAATGGATAAATCATCCACTTTATCAAACCAGCGGTTGCGAGTTGTCGTCGCGAACGGTTTGATCATGGCACTGTATGTTGCAGTGACAGTCTTAGTCGCCCCAGTGGCTTCTGTTGCCATTCAATTTCGTGTCTCAGAAGGGCTGAATCATCTGGTAGTCTTTAACAGAAAACTGATGTGGGGTGTTTTTGGCGGAGTTGTATTGTACAATTTATTTTTTGGTATGGGAATTTTGGACGTCGTCTTTGGTGGAGGCCAAACCTTGCTTGCATTGTCAGCAACGGCGCTATTGCAGAAGAAAGTTCCGAATGTCTTTGTCCGTTTAGCGCTTAATACGATTTTCTTCTCGTTGAGCATGTTCTTGATTGCAATCATGCTGCATCTGACTCTCGCATTACCATTTTGGGCGACCTTTGGTACAACAGCGCTAAGTGAGTTGATTATCATGACAATCACAGCGCCTATAATGTATATCGTGAATACAGGTGTTCGCTTCGATAAGCGATTTTAATCAATCATTTGTTTTTTGCTTTGATGGTTCCCAAAAAACAAATAAAAAAAGATCATCTTTACCGTAGGTTTTGGTAGAGATGATCTTTTTTGTTATTCTGCATTCAAATCTTCAATTTCAACAACTTTGAAGTTTTTTGCCTCTAACTGATAAATGATCTTATCGCACAGCTCTTTTGACGTATTCGCTGGTAAAGTAATTAATGTCCGACGAATAAATTCATCCTTGCCGATGTCCAATGTGATACAGCTGGCAATACTGCTGTATTTCGCGATGATTTTTGAAATGATCGCTAAATCGCCTTGTGTGCCAGTTGATGCGATAGTCAGCACGTAGCTTCCTTGTTCGACATTCCAAGATTGAGACAGCATATTCAATAATGAACTGTGGGTCAAAATCCCATAGAACTCATTGTTTTCATCTAATACGGCAATGTATGGCAACTCTTTGATCGTGAAAAAGACTTTAAAAAATGAAGAATTGACATAAATAAATTTTGTCGCGTTTTTAAGCAGGTGTGTCACTGGTAATGTCATATCTCCACCATTCGATTTGTGACGATAGATGTGCATTTTATAGATGTTTCCCCGGAAGATTTTGCCGGATTCATCTAAGATCGGTACACAGCGATAGCCAGAATCTTCTAAAATTTCCAAGGCTTCTTCTAAAGTAGCTGTTTCTTTAATCGTAGTTAAGTCGCGTTTTTTGTAAACCATTGTTTTTAGTAACATAACAATTCCCTCCCAAATACCCAATTCACATCTCTATAATACCATAAAATCAGCGGAAACTATATTTTTGCGTGTCAAAATCTAAAATTGACACTTTCACTGAAAAATGGTATTTTTAACTTTGGAAAACTTTGTATAAAGGGGGAGGACATCAGAAATGGCAACAAAAAAAGCAGCTTTGGCTTGTTCTGTCTGCGGATCCCGCAACTATTCGAAATCAGTCAGTGAAGGAAAAAAAGGCGATCGCCTTGAAATTAACAAATTTTGCAAATACTGCAATCAATACACGCTACATCGTGAAACGAAGTAAGGAGGAATCTTGATGAACTTTATGAAAAATGTTTTTGCTGAAATGAAAAATGTTTCTTGGCCATCAAGAAAGCAATTACGCAGAGATACTTTTGTTGTGATCCAAACGACAATTATTTTTGCAGTGATGTTTTTTGTGATGGATACGCTGATTCAAACTGTTTTTGATTTGATTTTGAAATAAATGCTGCTGGATTATCAGCAACTAGTCAAGTAAAACAAATCGTGGTATAATTGATTCGAGGAAAAACTTCGGTGCAACTGAGGTTTTTTTATTTTACAAAAAGATAGGGAGACCGAATACAATGGAATCTTTTGAAAAAAATTGGTATGTCTTGCATACTTACTCCGGCTATGAAAACAAGGTGAAAGCGAACTTGGAATCACGGGCGCAAAGCATGGGGATGGGCGATTACATCTTTCGTGTTGTCGTACCAGAAGAAGTCGAAACGGAAGAAAAGAATGGGAAAAAGAAAGAGATCGTTCACAAAACTTTTCCAGGTTATGTCCTCGTCGAAATGGTCATGACGGATCAATCATGGTATGTTGTTCGTAATACACCAGGAGTGACTGGGTTTGTCGGCTCTCATGGAGCAGGAAGCAAACCAGCTCCGCTTTTACAAGAAGAAATCAACTCTATCTTACGTTCAATCGGTATGAGCACTCGAACAGTTGAATTGGAAGTGGAGATTGGTGAAACAGTTAAAATCATCGAAGGTGCATTCTCTGGATTAGAAGGACAAGTCGCTGAGATCGACGAAGAAAAACAAAAATTAAAAGTCAATATTGATATGTTTGGTCGAGAAACAAGTACAGAATTGGATTTTGAACAAGTAGATAAAATCTAAGTATAAAACTGTAGTGTTTTTTGTCAAAATAAGGTAAAATAAAATTGAAAATTGGTGATAGCGGACCGTTATTGGCCCGCTGTTTTTATCTCACGAAAAGAAAGCGTTTTATAAAAAAGGGGGTCCTATGAAGAAAATTCTCGCATCGATTTGTCAACGCCATTTTTTTGACCAACATTTGGAAAAAAGAGGTGTGATTTCCGTACATAATGGTTATAGTTTGTTGTTTGCTTTTAATTTGTTTTTGCTGCTTTCTGCCGTGATCTTTATGGAACCTCAAAAAGTGTTTCGTGAAATGCTTACAATCATGTTCTCGGAAAGCCATTTAGTAACGGATTACGTTGCGCTGACTTCTGTAGGTGGCGCACTGTTCAATGCGTCGATCATGACTTTTGTTGCGATCGCGGTCTGTTACCATTACCGAGTTCCGGTTACTGGAGGAATGATATCAGCCGTCTTCATGGTTACGGGGTATGGTTTGTTTGGCAAAAATCTGTTCAATTTTATTCCAATCTTCTTAGGTGTTCGTCTCTATTCCTATTTAATGAATCAACCCCTCAAAAAATATCTTCTCATTGCTTTGTACAGTTCCTCCGTTTCACCCATCGTTAGTTTTTTTGCATTCAATGACTCACTTCCAGCTTATTTCGGTAGCTTCATCGGTTATTTGATCGGTGTTTTGACTGGATTGATCATGGTTCCTTTAGCACTGCATTTTCAAGCATTATTTAAAAAAGTCAGTATCTATAGTGCCGGCTTTACTTCTGGCATGTTGTGTACGATGGTTGCAGGAATTTGCCGAATGTTTGGTTTTGATATCGAATTGCGAGCAATCGTTTCTAAAGGCTCCAATCTTCCACTGATTATTATGATGGTGTCGCTGTCTTTATTAATGATTGGCTATGGGTTAGCAATGGCTGTTAAACGCAAGCGGTTGAACATGCGGGCAATATGGTCTCATAGCGGCAAAATCGAATACGATATTTTACGTGAAAGTGGCGTTTATAATACGATGATTAATATGGGGTTAATGGGATTGCTGTTAATGAGTTATGTGAGTATACTAGGTGTCAACCTCAATGGTCCCATTGCAGGTGCGATGTTTTGTGTCATTGGTTTTTCTGCTTGTGGTGCCCATGTCTTTAACGCGCTGCCCTTATTTGCCGGTGTGCTATTAGCAAATACAATGAATATCTACGCAATGACTGAAACAGTAACCGTTACAGCGGCTATTTTTGCAATGATGCTCTGTGCGGTGACTAATGCTTACGGGTGGAAAGGGGGGATGATCGTGGGATTCATTCATACGTCGATGGTTTTGAATATCGATGTGCTTCATGGTGGATTGAATCTGTACAATAATGGTTTTTCCGGAGGGCTCGTTGCGATGATGATCATTCCATTGCTCGATTTTTTTCACAAATCGCGGACACCTCGATTTTTAAACGGAAGAAACAGTCCGGAGGCAAAGAAAAGGTAACCTATCAAGCAACGAGTAAAGAATGAAGTGTTCTTGAATAAAGAGTAAACATTAGCTATTGCTTGTTTCTTGTTTCAAAAGGGATTATACTAGACCCGATTTGGAGGGACTGTAAATGAAAAAATGGCTATTTTTATGTCTGGTTGTTTTGCTTAGCGGCTGTCAAGCAGCAACTCACTCAAATGTTTCAGCACAAAAAAGTACACAGAAGCCAACGGAGACAACGACTGTTTCGGCAGAAACATCAACCACCGAACCCGTTCAGAAAACGACCACGCCAACACTTTTTATTCATGGTTATCAAGGAGGTCCCGCATCATTTGGAGGGATGATACAGCGTTTTGCCCAAAAAGATTGGGTGAGCAATGAAATGGTTCTAACAATTTCACCAGATGGGACAGTTTCAACGGAAGGAGTGCTTTCTAAAAAAGCTGTAAATCCAACCATTCAGGTCTTGTTCGCTGACAATCAAAATAATGAATGGAATCAAGCAGAATGGATCCGACAAGCGTTGCTTTATCTGAAAAAGGAAGGAATAGAGCAAGTAAATTTAGTCGGACATTCCATGGGGGGAGTTAGTGGTTTTCGCTATCTCACAACATTTGGAGAGCTGAGTGCAGCTGGGGCTGAAGCACTGGATCCCGCATTGCCAAAAGTAGCTAAATTTATAGCGATCGGGGCGCCTTTCAATGAATTTATTGATACGAGTTCACGGCAGACTATCACTGATTTAGTGACAAACGGACCAACGGAGGCTTCTCCACGCTACCAGGAATTTCAAGGACTATTGAAGCAAGGGGGGCATCGACTCCCGATTGAGCTGATTGCTGGGCAATTATCTGATGAAGAGCTATCGGACGGCACTGTGCCGACCACAAGTGCCTTGGCGATCAACCACTTATTGGCAGCGAATGGCTATTCTGTGACTGAAAAAATCATTAAAGGATCACAGGCACAGCATAGTCAGCTGCATGAAAATCAAGAAGTAGATGAAGATATTGCTGCTTTTTTATGGGAGAAATAACTGATAGTCGTCAAAAAGCTGTAAGAATAACTATGATATAAGTTCTATCTGTTTTTTTTAGTAGTAGCAAATAGACAAAAATATCCGAATGATCGGAGATCGCTTATTCTTCTCGTGCATAGGTAACGAGGACCTGCAGAGCCGCGGGAGCTATCTAATGATCATTCGGATATGTTATTTTTTGAGACTCTTACATCTTTTAGTGTTCAGCGGCATCTAAAATTTGCGCTTGTAGACGTTGTGCTGTAGGCGTTGTGGCCAACCCGCCCTCGGCTGTTTCTTTAAAAATACTTGGCATTTGCCGTCCTACTTGGTACATCGCGTGGACGACCTCATCCGGAGGAATCACACTTTCGATTCCTGCTAAAGCCATATCAGCAGAAATAAATGCTTGTGAGGAACCGAGAGCATTTCGCTTCACGCAAGGAACTTCGACTAACCCAGCGACAGGATCACAAATCAATCCCATCATATTCTTTAGTGTAATGGCTACTGCTTGAGCAGCTTGATGTCCGCTCCCACCCTTAGCACAGACGAGGGCTGCTGCTGCCATGGCACTGGCAGAACCAACCTCTGCTTGACAACCGCCTTCTGCTCCGGATATCGAAGCATTGTTCGCAATGACTAGTCCGAAGGCTCCGGCAGTAAAGAGGAAATCGATTTGTTGAGAACGAGACAGCTGCAAACGATCGCGAACAGCCATCAGCACACCAGAGACAACACCGGCACTCCCAGCCGTAGGAGTGGCACAAATCAATCCCATTTTGGCATTGACTTCATTGACAGCAATGGCATTTTGAACGGCTTGCAAGATCGTCTCACCACTTAGAAAATCACCAGCCTGTATATAATCATTCATTCGTGTGGCATCGCCACCGGTTAATCCCGTCACAGAGGTCACTCCAGCAACGCCCTCGGCAACGGATTGTTCCATGACCGTCAGGTTTTTGTCCATTAGTGCAATGACTTGCTCGCGAGTGCGCCCTGAGTTTTCGCATTCGACCGCAATCATCATCTCTGCAATCGATGCATAATTTTTGCTTTGAAGAACAAGATCTTCAATCGTATAAAACATGACGAATCCTCCTTTAATCGAAATAAGCCGCACTATAAACGTGGGGCAGTGCTTTGATTTGTTGTGCCAATTGATCATTTCGTTCATCCACTTCAATGATCATAATGGCTTTTTCTCCTTTGGACTCTCGGGTAACAGTCATCGTACCAATATTGATTTGTGCCTCAGAAAGTAGATTCGTGACACGTGCGATCATTCCGGGAACATCTTGATGAACGATGACATAGGTAGGGGTACCTAAAGTCAATGAGATTTTAAAACCATTCAATTCAGAAATTTGTATATTCCCACCGCCGATTGAAATGCCGGTAACGGACATTTTGCGGTCACCTTTTTTTAAAATCATTTTGACCATATTCGGATGTTCGGCTTTTTCGTTTTTCGGAACAAAGAGTACTTCTAGACCTTGCTCATAGGCTAACTTTAATGAGTCAGCAAGGCGCTGATCATCGGGCTCCATTCCTAACAAACCGCCGACAAGTGCAATATCTGTTCCGTGGCCGCGATAAGTTTTCGCGAAGGACTCATACAAAAGGATATCGACACTGTCAGGCTGTTCGCCAAAGATGTGGCGCACGATTTTGCCAATTCGAGCAGCACCTGCGGTATGGGAACTGCTGGGTCCAACCATAATTGGTCCAATAATATCAAAGACACTTCGGTATTTTAAAGGTTCCATTCTATTCACCTCATTTAATTGATGGGAGAAATCCAGATGTAGTTTAGCATAAAATATGGAGAAATAGAGCAATGAGTGGAACTGTATGGGATTTTTTTAATCTTTTTTTTTGTTTTACCGATTTTCTCCATAAAAAGCAAAAAAATTCGCTAAGAGTTCTTGCAAATTTCTTTTGAGATGCTATAATATCTCAGTGTGCATTATTCACACGTTTTTTGTGTGCGCACATGATTCACTAAAGTGGGAGGAGAAATATGGATCTCCAATTAACCACATCACGGACTCAAGGAGGTATGTCTCGTGGCAAAAAAAGTAGAAAAAATCGTTAAATTGCAAATTCCTGCAGGTAAAGCAACACCAGCTCCGCCAGTAGGTCCTGCACTAGGTCAAGCGGGTATCAATATCATGGGATTCACAAAAGAATTCAATGCACGTACAGCTGATCAAGCAGGCTTGATCATTCCAGTAGTGATCTCTGTATACGAAGACCGTTCATTCACATTCGTTACAAAAACACCACCAGCAGCAGTATTGTTGAAAAAAGCAGCAAACGTTGAAAAAGGTTCAGGCGAACCAAACAAAAACAAAGTTGCAAAAGTTTCACGCGATCAAGTAAAAGAAATCGCTGAATTGAAAATGGAAGACCTAAACGCAGCTGACGTTGAAGCAGCTATGCGCATGGTTGAAGGAACTGCACGAAGCATGGGGATCACTGTAGAATAATTTTTACAGACCCTAAGGAAGTAGCTTCTCAGTCGGCTCTATATTGAAAAATATGGGACACGTGGGAGGTTCTACCGTTATAACCACATCAAGGAGGAAACAAAATGGCTAAAAAAAGCAAAAAAATGCAAGAAGCATTGAAAAAAGTTGACGCTGCAAAAGCTTATTCAGTTGAAGAAGCAGTAGCTTTGGCAAAAGAAACAAATATTGCAAAATTCGACGCAACGGTTGAAGTTGCTTACAAACTAAATGTCGATCCTAAAAAAGCGGACCAACAAATCCGTGGTGCGGTCGTACTACCAAACGGTACTGGTAAAACACAAACAGTGTTAGTTTTTGCGAAAGGTGAAAAAGCCAAAGAAGCAGAAGCAGCTGGTGCTGATTTCGTTGGAGACGATGACATGGTTCAAAAAATCCAAGGCGGATGGTTCGATTTTGATGTTGTTGTTGCAACACCAGATATGATGGCAACTGTCGGTAAACTTGGTCGTGTTTTAGGTCCTAAAGGTTTAATGCCAAACCCTAAAACTGGTACAGTTACAATGGACGTAACAAAAGCTGTTAACGAAGTAAAAGCTGGTAAAGTGACTTACCGTGTTGACAAAGCTGGTAACGTTCATGTACCAATCGGTAAAGTTTCATTTGAAGATGACAAATTAGTTGAAAACTTCAAAACAATCCACGAAACTTTAGTAAAAGCTAAACCATCTGCAGCGAAAGGTCAATACATGAAAAACATTTCTGTAACGACAACTTTCGGACCTGGTATCCATGTAGATCAAGCTTCTTTCTAATTTGAATAAAAAACAAAACTTTTGTTGACTTGGCTGCCTTATCTATGGTAAGGTAGTCAAGGTTAAAAGTTTAACTGTACCGAAGACAGTAGGTGACGTCAGTCTTAATTTCCTACCGAGGACGTTTATTGAGAAACTTCAATAGTCCCTCTATGTCTACGGTGGCATAGAGTTTTTTTGTTTTTATCTCTTGATAAAGACAAATGAAGACAGAAATGTTTTCTTGAAACTCTTCCATCAAAATCAGGAGGTGAAATTTAAAATGAGTGAAGCAGCTATCGCTAAAAAAGCCGCAATTGTGGATGAAGTGAGTGAAAAATTCAAAGCAGCCGCATCTGTAGTAGTCGTTGACTACCGTGGATTGACTGTTGACGAAGTAACTCGTCTACGTAAACAATTACGCGACGCAAACGTTGAAATGAAAGTTATCAAAAATTCTATCCTTTCACGTGCTGCTGAACAAGCTGGTCTAGAAGGTCTTGGTGAAGTATTCACTGGCCCGACTGCTGTAGCGTTCAGTAACGAAGACGTTGTCGCACCTGCAAAAATCATGAACGATTTTGCTAAAGAGGCTAAAGCATTAGAAATCAAAGGCGGTATCATCGAAGGCAAAGTTTCTTCTTTGGAAGAAATCACAGCATTGGCAAAATTGCCAAACCGCGAAGGACTTCTTTCAATGTTGCTGTCTGTGCTACAAGCACCTATCCGCAACGTGGCTTACGCTGTCAAAGCAGTGGCCGAAAAAGAAGAAGATGCAGCTTAATTGCCGCATAATCACACTATAAACTAAACTATCTAATTAAATGGAGGAAAACAAAATGGCATTGAACATTGAAAACATTGTCGAAGAGCTAAAAGGCGCGACAATCTTAGAATTAAACGACTTAATTAAAGCTATCGAAGAAGAATTTGGCGTATCTGCTGCTGCTCCTGTAGCTGTAGCTGGTGGAGCTGGCGACGCTGGTGCTGCTGAAGAACAAACTGAATTCACTGTAGAATTGACTGCAGCTGGCGACCAAAAAGTTAAAGTTATCAAAGCAGTTCGTGAAGCAACTGGTTTAGGCTTGAAAGAAGCTAAAGCTGTAGTTGACGGAGCTCCTTCAGCAGTTAAAGAAGGCATCTCTAAAGACGAAGCTGAAGCATTGAAAGCTGCTTTAGAAGAAGTTGGCGCTTCAGTAACAGTTAAATAATCATTTTTGATTTTTTTGAGCTAGAATTCCTTTTAAGTAAGGGTTCTAGCTCTTTTTTTGTTTATGATTCTAATTTCAGTTTGAGAAAATGACGCTGTCTTACTATTAGTGATCCGTATTTTTGTTGAGGCGTCGAGGACTTTTTATAAAAAACATATAAGGTTCGGCAAATTTTGCCGAACCTCTAACGCTGTCTTGAAAACGAAGGAGCACTTATAATG
>NZ_JBDGBK010000068.1:0-17412 GCF_040910045.1 Enterococcus sp. RTP21361st1_A6_RTP21361_211029
GATCAGTGCGCCGATCAACGGTTTATTCTTAAAGAAAGACTTGTCTAATCCAAATCCGCTTTGCTTGCGAACATTAAAAATATGCATCAGTTGTGCGATCGCCATAAAGGTAAACGTAGCGGTCTGGGCATAAGCTAATTCATGATTTGTTTGTATCAAAAAATTAAAAAAACCAAAAGCCGTCAATCCGATCACTATCCCGCTTAAAATAATTCGACCTAAGAATCGTTTATTGACCAAACTGTCTTCTTTGGAACGAGGCTGACGTTTCATCAGGTCCTCTTCTGCAGGTTCAAAGGCCAACGCCATCGCAGGAGCGATATCGATCACTAGATTCAAGAACAAAATATGCAGCGGTTGAATCGGCATGGGAAGAAGAAAAATGACACTTAGAAAGATTGTCACGATTTCGACCATATTACAAGAAAAAAGGAAAGAAACGTATTTTTTGATATTGTCAAAGATGATTCTTCCTTCTTTGATTGCGTCGACGATTGTCCCAAAGCGATCATCAGTCAAGATCATATCAGAAGATTCCTTAGCTACTTCCGTGCCGCGAATGCCCATCGCGATCCCAATATCGGCACCATTAAGAGCAGGAGCGTCATTCACGCCATCACCGGTCATTGACACGATCTCTCCTTCTTCCCGCAGTGCTTTGACTAGTTGAAGTTTATTTTCCGGCGAAACCCGAGCAAATACAGCCACTTCTTCGATCCGTTCATTAAACGCTTCTTTACCTGCCAAGGCGTCGATCTCTTTTCCCGTCATCGTCTTATCAAAATCGATCAAACCAATTTCTTGTGCGATCATGGAGGCTGTTTGCGGGTGATCACCTGTGATCATTTTGACACGAATCCCCGCTTCTTGAGCGATTTTGACAGCTTCTTTAACATCTGTTCGTGGGGGATCAATGATGCCAACAAAACCTTGGATCTCTAAATTATCCAATGATTCTGTCAGCTCAGACTCCGACAAACCACCCTGATAGTTACTGATTTGTGCCACCGCAATCACTCGTTGCCCATTGGAAGCTAGTGTATGATTGATGTCGTTCAACTGCTCTTTCACAGACGGATCGACGGCAGCTTTCTCGATCAAAACATCCGGTGCACCTTTCATGATCAACGTTCGCTGTTCTTTTTCATAGACGGTGATCATAAATTTGTTTTCTGAATCAAAAGGAAGCTCAGCGATTTTTTCAATGCCTTGATCCATCAGTGTTTGACGATCGATGCCTTCTTTTTTTCCTAATACAACAAACGCTCCATCGGTTGGATCTCCTAGGACCTCAAACTGGCCATCCGTTTCTTTCAAAGAAGCGGACGTACATAGTGCACCGTTTTCAATCATCGCTTGAAGTGCTGGCTCTTCATTGACTGAGATTTCTTGTCCTTCTTTATGGAAGCTCCCCGTCGGTTCGTACCCATTACCGGTCACAGTGTATTGCTCTCCATTACTTAGAATGATCTCAGCGATCATCATCTGATTTTCTGTCAATGTACCGGTTTTATCACTGGCAATGATACTCGTAGCGCCCAAAGTCTCAACCGCTGAGAGGGTTTTGACTAATGCTTTGTGTTCAGCCATGATCCGCATGCCGCGAGAAAGAGTAATGGTTGAGACAGCGGGCATTGCTTCTGGAATGGCTGCTACTGCAAGGATGATCGAGATATGCAGCATTTCTACCAAAGGCTGATCCGTTAGAAGACCTGCAATTAGGACCGTCACGGCGGCAAAGAGTGCCGCAATAATGATGGCTTTCCCTAATTTATCCAGCTCGATATCCAAAGGCGTTTTCGCGCTTTTGTTTCCAGTCAGCATATCGCTGATTTTTCCGACTTCCGTTTTCATCCCGGTGGCTGTAACGACGGCATAGCCCTTTCCTCTTGTCACTGCTGTTCCTGCAAAAACAACATTGCGGCGATCTCCTAAAGGGACGTCTTCATCATATTGTTCTGCCGCATTTTTTTCTACAGCTTCGGACTCACCCGTCAATGCGGACTCAATACAGGCTAAATTGCGGCTTTCCAGCAAACGTGCATCGGCAGCGATCGCATCACCTTCTGCCAAAACGAGAATATCCCCTGGAACGATCGCAGCAGATTCGACTTCCATCACTTGCCCATCACGAATCACTTTTGCGGTAGTGTAAATCATTTCCTGAAGGGAATCAATTGACTTTTGTGCACGCAACTCTGTCACAAAACCAGTCATCACGGCAATTACCACCGCAATCAACACAGCAATTCCTTCTATCGTTTCTCCCATCGCAAAAGAGAGCAATGCGGCGGCTAGTAATAAATAAACGATTAGATTATTTAAATTGTGCCATAACAATTTCCAAGGGGAGGTCGATTCTTGTTGCTGAATCGTATTTTCACCATATGTATCTAGCGCCTCTTTTGCGCCTTGCTTACTAAGCCCTTTCGTCTGATCTGAATGAAAGTATTCAAGTGTTTCTGTCGGTGTTCGTTGATAAAAATTTTCCATCTATTCTCCTCCTTGTATAAGTATCTTCTATGTCTATAGCTCTGTTTTTATAGTGAGATTTTGTCCATGACAAATTATGGCTTCAAGTAAAGTTGTGTCACTTGTGCTTGGAGTCAGGGCGTATGATTGACAAAACGGAAAAATCAAGCAAGGATTGCTTCTTTCGTATGTTGTGAGGGTGTCTGTAATCTTGATCGAATGCGAATACAGATGGGAAAACGCCTCCACAAGTTTTTTACGAGTTGATTGGAACACAGCAATTGAAAATCATTGGTTTTAGAAAGGGAGATCTGGGTACTTCATAAAAGGGTGTCTGCAGATAAGGATGTTTACTTTGTGAAAAAAACTATCTTTCTATCTTTAAGTTATCATGGAATAAAAGGCAGGTAAATTATTTTGCTTGAAAAATATCAATATCATTAAGATAAAGAACAAAATTTATGTAAATTTGAATTTAAAATAAAGAGAATCAAGATTTCCGATTTCTTTTCACAAATAAATCTGATAGAGCAATCCCTTTCCTTGTGAAATAAATAAAAAATAACAACTTTTTTTAATAAGAAATTTCTTTCGCTCGCGCTTTTCCACCTGAATTTATTCGTTTTAAGTCAACCCAATTCAATCCAAGTCAACCCAGAAAAAGAAGTGATCCTCTTGAAGAAATCAGCTTGCCGCAAGTATTCATTTGAAATACTACGAACGGGTTTGAGAGTAACAGAAGATCATTTAACCCCAGCATCTAGAGGAAAACTAACCACTGCTTAGTAAAAAAACCAATTCCTTTGAGGTCTTCTTCCCCTCATGGAATCGGTTTTTTTACCTGTTCTTGCTGCTGTCTTTCTGTCTCTAAGTAAATATATGTTTTTTTCGGAGATAATACCGTGCGAATTACTTGTTCCAATTGATCGATCACCTCATAGTCACTCGAAGTTGCTTTAGGAGAAATCGTCAATTCAGCAACGATCAGTAATTCATCTGGACCTAAATGCAGAGTACGCAGGTCAATCACTTCAGCTACTTCCCTAGATGATAATACTTGACGAATTTTTTTCAGATCACTTTTCGAAGCACTCTCTCCGATCAATAAACTATAAAATTCTTTCCCTAAAAAACCAGCTACGATCACTAGAAGGACCCCACCAATGACACCCCCTAAAGAATCAAAGATGGGGTTGTTGGTGATTGCTGTCAATAAAATACCCACCAATGCAATGCTCACACTGATCAATGCAAACAAGTCTTCTGTAAAGCCTAAAAGGATCTCGCTCTCTCGGCTTTCTTTCAAAAAAGCGATCAACGGCTGTTTATCCGTGTTTTGCTCTTTGATTTCTTGCCATCCACTTTGGACTGCTGAACTTTCAATAAAAAAACCAGCAAAAAGAATGGCTGCAACTAGTGGGATGTTCTCCACTTCGTGGGTAGGATCCAAAAGATCCTGACTTGCCTCCATGATTGCCAACAGGCCGCCACCGAAAAAGACCGTCATTGCCACAACCGTACTAAAAAAATAAGTCGCGCGCCCCTCACCAAATTGGTAAAGTTCACTTCGGCCGCGCCGTGCTCGTTTTTCGCCGATTGCTAGTAATCCCTGATTGAGACAATCAATGACACTATGAATACTTTCATTCATCAACACCGCACTGCCGCTGAAAAGAAATCCAATGATTTTGACCACTGCTGCAATAATATGCGTGACTAAGACAATACCTCGTGCCTGTCGTTTTTCTTGATCGGCCTCTTTCATTTTCTATGTCTCCGTTCTGTCCACTTTTATCAAGTGTTTCCTTCTGCTTATTTAAGAATAGCACCTTCCAATAGAGGAGGAAAACAATTGCGCTTAGCGCTGACGAGGCCCAGAAACAGAATTTAACTTTTTTAATACAAAAAAAGAGACAAGTGAGCGTTGCATTCTCCTTCGAAAGCTGGCTACAAGTGAGAGGATTGCGACAGTAACTGTCATTCTCTGGCTTGTCGTTCCGAGTGAATTGCGTTGCTTTTTTGTCTCTGGTTGATTCTGTAATCATTTGTTCCATGCTTGTTCGTGCCGAGAGGCAATGGTGGTCAAGCATTGGTGATGGGCATCGTCGCCGCTAGTCGATATATTTTTCTAAATGATGAATCAACTGTGTGGCTTGCTCTTTAGATGGCGAGAGAATCAATAATACATCAAAGCCAGCCATCGTGGCAACAATCCCTTCAAGATCCATTTCATCTAGATAATTCGCAATAACATCTGCCCCATTGCTGACAGTATGGATCACTGTGATGAACTCCACTTGTTCAATTGATTTCAAGTATTCATTCATCGATAGCTTCAGCTTTTCGGTCACATCTGCTTCCGCCGTAGCAATCATCGTATACTTCGTTTTGCCTTCTTTCGTATAAGTTTTTGCGATATTCAACTCCCGCATATCTCTTGAAATGGTCGCTTGTGTGGAACACACGCCTTGTTCGTTCAATAAGCGCATCAATTCTTCTTGTGTCTCTACTTCTTGGTTGAGGATCAAACGCTTGATAATCGCTTGTCGCTGGTTTTTCTTCAAAATGATCACCTGCTTCTACTCTATCCATTATCTGCGGATACGTCATGTATCCGCATTCAAAAAATTATCACTGATGGACACTCGAGTCATTTAAAAGTAAGCGAGATCGATCATCCGTAAATCAGCTGCTTGCCACAGTAGTTGTTTGGAAAATCGATCCCACCCTTTAATGATTGTCGTCACAGTGCTTTTATTATTCATCTAATTGGAAAAACGCATCATCGATAAATATCAATTCTTTATATTGGTAGGAAATTTTTTTCTGTTTGATCAATTGTTTCAGCACTTGACTAACCGTTTCTCTCGTCGTACCGCTGAATTTCGCAAGATCGTTGATCATGATCGGATAAGGAATATACCAAGACTCATCTAGCTTTCCATGCTTTTTCATAAGGATCGCTAGTGTATTGATGACACGATCATGGGCACTGGAAGTAATACAGTATTGCATTCTGGTCACTTGCTGTTCCAGTACTCGACCTTGTTTCTTAACGATCATTTTCAATAATTCTCGATCCGCTACCATCAATTGTTCCAAAACAGCAGTTGCCACATACGCGACTTCGATCTCTGTCACCGCAATGGCAGAAAAGTCATAACACGCTGCTTCAAAAAGGCCATTTACCGGAAACAGTTCACCTTCACTGATGAAATCCGTATAAAAGAAAGAATCGGTTTGATCATTTTTTTCGATACGAATCAGTCCGCTACACAGAACAAAAATACGATCACGCAAATCTCCATCGTTGAATAGAATCTGCCCTTTAGGAAAGGTTCGGTAATACATATTTTCTTCCAATCGTTCCCTGTTTTCTTGCGTCAGCACTTTTAGACAATCAAAATTGTCTTTTACGTATTCTCGCATGTTTCCACTAATATCCATCACTCCAATACTTTGTTTGCCAGTTAATCAGAAATGATACGAGTCCCTGTTTCGTGATCAAAATCAGCTAGGTCTTCTAACGAGGTAATGATCGCAACATTGTTTTTGCTAACCTGTACAAAATCCATCGCTGCTTGAACTTTTGGCAACATACTTCCTGGCGCAAAGTGACCTTCCTGGATGTATTGTTCCAGTTCTGTCAAATTGACTTGGTCTAACCATTGCTCATTGTCTTTTCCATAGTTTAAGGCAATTTTAGAGACACCTGTCAAAATAATCAACTCTTCTGCCTCCAAGACCTCTGCCAGTTTCTCTGAAGCAAAATCTTTGTCGATCACGGCTTCGACTCCTTGTCCTGATTCAGTAACGGGTATCCCTCCGCCACCTGCACAAATGACAATAAAATCGTTGTCGACCAATGCACGAATGCTGGCTTGGTCATGGATTGTGATCGGTTTCGGGCTGGCAACGACTTTGCGCCAACCGCGACCGGCATCTTCTTTAAAGATCGCATTGGTTTCTGTCATCATCTGCTGGGCTTGCTCTTCAGTCAAGAAAGGTCCTACTGGTTTTGTCGGATCGGCAAATGCTGGATCCTTTTCACTGACTACTACTTGAGTGACCAGCGTTGCTACCTTTGTTGGTAAGCCTTCTGCTGCTAATTCTTCTTCTAATGCATTCTGCAACCAATAACCGATACTTCCCTGAGTCATAGCGACACAGGTATCTAATGGCATCGCAGGATTTTTGGGAGAGTTTGCTGCTTGTTGCTGTAATAAGAGATTCCCAACTTGCGGTCCATTTCCATGGGTGATCACTACTTGGATCTCTTGTTTGATCAAAGATACTAAATGTTTGGCTGTTTGTCTAAGCGCCTGTTGCTGCCCTCTTGCGCTAGGATCATCGGTCAAGATCGCATTTCCACCTAATGCGATGACTACTGTTCTTTTATTCGTCATGGTATCCCTCGTCCTCTCACACTCTTGGAATAAATAGATTTCCTAAAGTAGCGGCCATGATTGCTTTGATCGAATGCATCCGATTTTCAGCCTCTTCAAATTGACGACCATATTTGCTGCGGAAGACTTCATCAGTGATCTCCATTTCTTTGATCCCGAATTCTTCTTCGATTTTCTTTCCGTAGACAGTATTCGTATCATGGAAGGCAGGCAAGCAATGTAAAACAATCAAGCGGTCGTCTGGTGTACCTGTCGCTTTGATCAAATCCATATTGATTTGATAGTCTTTTAGCAAATTGACCCGTTCGGTGAACTTGTCTTCTTCACCCATTGATACCCACACGTCCGTATAAAGGACATTCGCACCACGAACACCTTCAGCAGTGTCATCTGTGATCATCAATTGGCTGCCAGATTCTTTGGCAAATTCATTGGCATAACGAACGACGTCGTCTTCTGGGAATAAGGATTTAGGTGCGCAGATTCGAACATTGACCCCAAGAATCGCACCAGTAACTAACAAGCTATTCGCCATATTGTTACGGCCATCTCCCACATACACCAACGTGATGTCTTTCAACGTGCCAAAGTTCTCTTTGATCGTCATGAAATCAGCGATCATTTGGGTTGGATGCCATTCATCTGTTAATCCGTTCCATACAGGAACACCAGAATACTTCGCTAAATCTTCGACGACTTGCTGGCTGAAGCCGCGGAATTCGATTCCGTCAAACATACTGCCTAACACTTTAGCGGTGTCTTCTACAGATTCTTTTTTACCTAGCTGAATGTCATTGGCGCCCAAGAATTCTGGGTGAGCACCTAGATCGATGGCAGCTGTCGTAAAGGCCGCCCGTGTCCGAGTCGATGTTTTTTCAAAGAGCAAGGCAATATTTTTTCCTTCTAAATAGCGGTGCGGGATATTTTTTTTCTTGAGTCCTTTTAAGTGAATCGAAAAGTCAATCAGATACTCGATTTCTTCTTTCGTAAAATCTTTTTCTGCTAATAAACTTCTTCCTTGAAATACTTGTTCCATTATTCATTCCTCCTATGATACCGTTAGTCTTTATTTTTGTAAATTTCAGGTTGCTCAAAGATCTTCTCTGATAAATGGCATGCTCATACAACGAGGGCCGCCACGTCCGCGAACGAGTTCACTTCCTGGGATGTAATTAAGTTTGACCCCTGCTTCGACTAGTTTTTCATTCGTAATCAAGTTCCGGTCATAGACGACTACTTCTCCTGGTGCAATCGTCAACGTGTTCGAACCATCATTCCATTGTTCTCTGGCAGCTGCTGTGATATCTCCACCTCCGCAACGAATGAGTTCCACTGCATCTAAATCAAGATAGCGGCAAAGAATCCGTTCCAATGTTTCTTTTTCTTCATAGATTTTGATTTGGTCATTTTGTTTGGAGATGGAATAAACCGTTAACTCGCCTTCGATTTCCGGATGGATAGTGAACTTGTCATAATCCACCATTGTAAAGACCGTATCCAAATGCATGAATTTACGCTCTTCACCGATATTGAAAGCTAGCACATGTTCAAAAGTCGGTTCTTTCTCAAATAATTTTTTCGCCAATTTTTCAATTGAAGCGACATCTGTACGTTGTGAAATCCCAACAGCTAACACTTTTGATGACAAGACTAATTCATCGCCACCTTCGATTCGTGTGGATTCATCCCGATTGTATAAAAGATGCTCGGCTTCTTTTTTGAAAATTGGATGATAGTTAAAGATATACTTGCCGTACAATGTTTCTCTTCGTCTCGTTTCTGAATACATTCGGTTCAAGGAAACACTATTTCCGATCGTAGCAAATGGATCGCGGGTAAAGTACAAGTTCGGCATTGGATCGATCAGAAACGGATACTGATCGTCTACAAGATCGGTCAGATTCTGATGGCCAGCGATCTTCATTTCATTTTTTCTCAATCCTGCCATCGTTCGGTCGATCAGTTCACGATTATCAGAGATCGATAGTAAATATTCTTCAATCACTTTGCGGGTGTTTTCACTTTGGATGTTTGCTTCCTGCAAGTACTCTGCAACAAATTGTTCCTTGAGTCCTGTAGAGGTCAAAGATTCAGCTGCTAAATCTTCCAAGTAAAGCACATCAACCCCTTTATTTCGCAATGTTTCGGCAAAGAAATCATGTTCTTTTTGCGCTTGCTGTAAAAAAGGAATATCATCAAACAGCAATTGTTCCAAATAATCCGGCATTAAATTTTCCAATTCTTTTCCTGGACGATGAAGCATCACTTGTTTTAATCGTCCAATCTCTGAAAAAACGTGAATAGGTTCATTCATTTTTTCATCCTCCTCATTCCTATACAATTTGTTTCCCTTTTTCTATGAAACTTTTTTTAAATAGTCTGAGAGTAATCTCAAACCAGTTTCTAGCGTCTCTTTCTTACAGCAATAACCTAAGCGGGCGTGCCCTGGTACCCCAAAAGCTGTTCCCGGAACAAGCAAGACCCCAGTTTCTTCTAATAGATCCACACAGAATTGATAGTCCTCTTGTTGGATCTTCAACTTAATAAATGCCGTAGAAACATAATGGGGAACGATTAATTCCACTTTCGGTTCTTGGTCTACCCACTGCTTGACGATGGCAAGATTCTCTGCGACGATTTTCTTGTTTCGTGCGATAATCTGCTCTTTGTTTTCCAATACTTGAATCGCTATTTCATCAGCGATAACACCGCCACAAATCATCGTATAATCTCGGTATTTACGAAAATGTTCCGTGAGTTCTTCACTAGCGGCAGTCCAACCGATACGAATACCTGGCGTTGAGTAGGTTTTTGACAAAGAGTTGGTAGCAATTCCCTTCTCATAGCAATCGACGATGGAACAAAATGTGCCTTCTTCTGTTAATGGTGCATAGACTTCGTCTACTAAAATGTAGGCATCCGCTTCTTTAGCGATGGCGACAATCTGCTGTAATTGCTCTTGATCAAATAGCGTACCAGTGGGGTTATTCGCGTTATTTAAGCAGATCATTTTTGTTTCAGGTTTCACTTTGGCTTTCAAAACTGCTAGATCAAGCTGCCAGTTTGCTTGATTTAATTCAACAAAGTCTACTTCTGCCCCAAATGCTTTTGGCAAATCATAGAGTTGCTGATACGTTGGCCGCATGGAGACAACATGATCCCCGCTCTCGATCAAAGCGAATAGTGCCAGGAAATTTGCTCCTGTAGCTCCGTTTGTCTGTAAAATATTCGCTGGTGTCATGTGTTGGTATAATGAAGCGACGAGTTCTTTGAATCGATCCGATCCTTCGATCCAGCCATAATCTAAAGGCTGCTGCGCGACACGTTTCAAAAAATCTGTACTCGTTTTGCCACTGAAGGCCATGATTTCCTCTAGCGTCAGTGCTTCGATAGAACTTTGGGCAATGTCATAGGTTGCTTTTTTCTCCCAGATATTCAACCATTCCTCGACACCAAAATTAGCAATATCCATAATCAACCCCCTTATACTGAGATCATTCCAGTAGCGATTGCTACGATCGACAATACTGCTGCTAAACTGACCACAGCCATGACAATTTTTTGCCTATTGCTGATTTGATAGTTGTTCTCTTTACATGCCCGTAAGTAGAAATAGAATCCTGGTAAATAGGCGATGCTGCATAAGAGAACATAGGCAAAGCCTGCTAATGTGATCCCAATGATCTGAAAGGCCGTTGCGACTGCACCAATAAACAATTGTTTATTGTCTTTTTGCTGATAGGAATAAATCATTTGATAGATCCCCACGAGCAAGTAACAAATCAAAATCGCTGCGGTACACATCGAATAAGCAAATTGATACGCGTAATCGGTCACAAGGAACGTTAACAAGAACACGTTCGTCAATGCAGCAGTGATAAACAATGAATAACTTGGTGCTTGTTTTCGATTGACCTTGCCCCAACTTTTTGGCAGCATCCCATCGCGGGACATCAATAAGGTTGTTTCTACTGGTAACATCGTCCATGACAGCCAGCAACCAATGATGGAAATGATCAGACCGATATTGATAAAGGCTGCACCCCACTCTCCAACCATATAGCGCAAAATGTTGGCCATTGCTGGTTGTGGTAACGCCATCAATTCAGCTTGCGACATGACGCCGTATGGCAATAAGGAAGCTAGCACATAGATGACTAGCAAGGAAAGCAAACCGATGACTGATGCTTTTTGGGCATCTGACCGTTTTTCCGCACGATTGGCTAAAACACTTGCCCCTTCAATCCCAACAAAGACCCACATCATCACCATTAGACAACCTTTGATCTGTGACCAGAGACTGACAGAAGCACCACTTTGTAGTGAGCTGCTGACATTTCCCCAGAAATCTGCTGAGAAAATATCGACATGAAAACTAACGAGTGCGATAACCATAAATAAAAACAAAGGAACTAATTTACAGATCGTAACAATTGTGTTGATAAATGAAGCGCTCTCAATTCCGTTATTCACCAGAAAGGTCAATACCCAAATAAAAACACTTGCTAGTAAGATAGACGGAATGTTTTGTCCTCCCTTGAATGCGGGTATAAATTCACCAATTGCACTCATGAGCATTGTCGCAAAGGCGACGTTTCCCAGCCAGGCAGAGAGCCAATAGCCCCAGCCACTGATAAAACCTCCTAATTTCCCAAATGCCGCTTCTGCATACCCAAAAATACCGCCGTCTAAATCTGGTCGTTTGGCGCCTAAATTATTCAATGATAAAACTAATGCAAGAATGCCAATTCCGACGATGATCCAGGCGATGATTGCAGGTCCAGGAGCAGCGGACATCGCTAAGTCATTCGTGATACCGAAGATTCCACTACCAATGGATGAACTGACTACTAAGGCAATCAAGCCGATTTTACTGATTCCTCTTTTCTTTTCCATTGTTCTCCAACTTTCTTTAGTATTGTGTAGTAACTTGCATAAATCCCACTTGCAAAAAAAATCACAAAAAGCAGTAAAACCAATCTAGCTAAATGAAATACTCTCTCGCCTCTTTCCTTTTATTTATTGATTTTTTCAGCTGAAATCAATCACTCTTCTTCCTGAGAAATAACAATTATTTATCAGGTACATGTATATGATAACGAGTTAAAATCGCTTACATTGTGGTTCAGTTATCATTTCCAATGCCCAAAAAATGGCATTATTCATCCGTAATGAATAATCGCTTTTATCCTCTTTTTTTTACCCATTTTTTTCTCCTCTAGCTCATAATCATTCAGATATTTTTTTCTAAGAATTTCATTAGAAAAATTGAATAGTGTCTATTTTTTGAAGAAAATCAATCATTTTCTAACTACATGTCAAAAACCACTCTCTTCTCAAAGACCTATGAATTTATTGCATACGACCGCCAAAAACGGCCCTTTTAGAAACAAAAAAAAAGAAACGCCGCAGCGTTTCTTTTTTTTATTATTTCCTATTATAAAAGAACATCATTTCATTAATAGTTTGTACTTGTATCCGTAGTCGTCCCTTGATTTTCTGATGTCGTCTCATCTAATTGACCCAATGCTTTCAACATATCATTACGGATCTCATTATAGGAGTAATCTTGAATATAAACGATTGACTGGCCATCATTTGAAAAACCGTCATACCATTCAAAAGTGTGCGTATTTATTTCAAAACCAGAAAGCATATTTCCCGCTAGAGAAACTAAGTCCTCAAACCTAAAATTCGTGTTGACATTATCTGAAACAGAATCAAGAATTTCTTGATATTTCGTGACATTATTAATTTTCAAAGCCTTGTGAATCGCTGCTTCAATCACTTCTTGTTGTCTGTTTCCACGATCAATATCCGAATCCATTTTTCTAATTCTGGCAAAAATCAAGGCTTGCTCACCATTAAGCTGTTGTTTACCTTTTGGAATTAAGGTTTCTCCAGAGTTGTCAACAGCGTAGTCAGTATTAATATCATAGGGAACATTGACGGTAATTCCTCCAATCGCATCAATGATCTTTTTGAAACTGATAAAATTGATATTGACGTAATAATCAATTGGCAGATTCAAATAGTTTTGTACAGTCTCAATTGTCGCATCTTCTTCCCCAACAGTATAGGCACTATTTATTTTTGCTGCGTCTACAATATTTCCTTTACCATCATAAATACTTGTCCATATATCTCTGGGAATACTAATCATATCAATCTTCTTATTTTCACCATCGTACACCATATAAATTAAACTATCTGTACGTGCCGAATCTAAATGATCCACTTCTTCTCTTTCTTCATCGTTGTCTATCCCCATTAACAGGATCCCAAATTTAGAATCAACATTTGCTGATTTCAATGAATTGTCTTTTTCTTTATTGGATTTGATCACAGCGGATTCTTTAAACATTTTATCCACAGAATTTTTTGCAGCATAATACGTATATCCTGCAAATAAAAAGACTCCTGCAATCGCAAAAAGTACGACGCCTCCTATGATTCGGCGCTTATTACGAGCTTTGCGGGCCCGCTGTTTGCTAAATTTCGACTTTCTATCCATAGTGCCTCCTTCATGTTTCCTACTTCACTCTCCCCGATTGTACCAGATTTTGTTTTCAGCGCCTATTTTTTTAAGATATTTTATATTTTTGCTGTGAATTTTTATGCTAATGCAAATTTGTTCGAAAAAAATTCCCTATGATTTTTCCTTGAAAAAATCTAAAAAGATCATAGCCAAGTAAAGTATCATACGCAGTATTTATCGTATAATTATCAAAAAAAATGAAAACTAATTGTTTGTTTCTGAAATAAAAATGAAACTTTCTTTTCTTTCTTGATTGCTCCCCCTCAGTTTGGAACTATGGTAAGATATGCTAGAAACGAAAGATTTTTTATTCGTAAATTCACAGTGGAGAATTCCTCTCCTGATGCATTTTTTCTTTCATTGACTATTTTATTTTTACAGGAGGTTTTTATGATTGGATTATTACGCTATGCCAAAGACTATCGTAAACAGATCGTCTTAGGTCCTTTTTTTAAGTTTTTAGAAGCTGTGTTTGAACTGGTTTTGCCACTCCAAATGGCTGCACTCGTGGACCAGGGAATTCGCCAAAACAATTGGTCGAAAGTAGTTGAAATGACCCTCTGGATGATTGCGATGTCCGTCATCGGGATGATCTGTGCGGTCATCTGTCAATACTATGCAGCCACTGCTTCTCAAGGTTTTGGCACGGAATTACGCAATACATTAATGAAAAAAATCAATTTGTTGTCCCACAATGAATTGAATCTATTTGGAACAGATACGTTGATCACTCGAATGACCAATGATATCAACCAAATGCAAGTTGCATTGGCTATGTTGATCCGTTTAGTCGTCAGAGCACCTTTTTTGAGTATTGGTTCAGTGATCATGGCGTTTGTCATCGATTGGCAAGCGGGCTTGATTTTCTTATGTGTGCTGCCACTTTTTTGTATCATTTTATTTTGGATCATTAGCAAGACAGTGCCATTATATAAGAAAGTCCAGATCCGCTTGGACGAACTAAATGAACTAGTCAGCCAAAATTTGAGCGGTATTCGCGTGATTCGTGCTTTTGCTCGATCAAAAACTGAGACCAAACGTTTTGACCAAGCCACAGATGATTTGACCAATGTCTATATTCGTGTGACCAATCTTTCTGCATTATTGACCCCGGCTACAACCATGATTATGAACTTAGGAATTATTGCACTCTTTTACTTTGGCGGTTTCAAAGTGAACATCGGAAACTTGGAACAGGGGGAAGTACTGGCGTTGGTCAATTATATGAACCAAATGCTGTTGGCACTGATCGTTGTATCGAATCTCGTCATCATTTTTACTCGCGCTGCTGCTTCGGCTTCACGGATCAATGAAGTTCTTGATACAGAACCGTCGATTGATGATAGTTTATCTGAGGTTTTTATGGATCAACAAAAACAGGCAGGTGCCCTTCGTTTCGAACATGTGGACTTTCGCTTTTCACCTAACTATGGCTTAGCATTAAAAAATATCGATTTTGAGATTGCTCCTGGCACAACCTTGGGCATCACTGGTCCAACTGGCAGTGGGAAATCGACATTAACGCAACTGATCCCGCGTTTTTATGACACAGCTGCTGGTAAAGTGATCGTTGATGGACAGGATGTACGCAAGTGGCCGCTGAAACAATTAAGACAAAAAATTGCCATGGTTCCTCAAACGGCGGTTCTGTTCACTGGTACGATTCGTGAAAACTTACAATGGGGAAAAAAAGATGCGACAGACGCGGAATGCTGGCAAGCATTAGAGATCGCCCAAAGTCGCGACTTCGTCGAAGCACTACCGCAAAAGTTGGATACGCCGATTTTTGAAGGAGGCAAGAACTTTTCTGGTGGGCAAAAACAACGCTTAACGATTGCTCGAGCAATTATTGCTAAACCTGATATATTGATTTTGGATGATTCATTAAGTGCGCTAGATTACCAAACAGATCTGGATCTGCGGATGGCTTTAAAAGAAAAAATTCGCGGAACGATTATCATCATTTCTCAGCGTGTTCGTTCGATTCAAGACGCACAGCAGATCTTAGTGTTAGATCAGGGAAATCTGGTCGCCAAAGGCACCCATGACGAGTTGATGATCACTTCCAAAGCTTATCAAGAAATTGTGGCATCTCAAGAGGAGGAAGAAGAATGAAAAAGAAATCATTTGATTGGTCTACCTTCCGCCGCTACCTCCCCTATCTCGCTGTGTATGCCAAAGAAACTTGGACTGCTGTCGTTTTAGGGATCGCTGCTGGCATCTCAACGGTTTTTATGACTTATGAAATAGGTCAGGCTGTCGATAAAATGATTGGTCCTAGCAAGGTTCATTTCGAAGAACTTTATCGCATTCTCGCGTTGTTTGGCGGTGTAGTGATCGTTACTGTTGTCAGTCAATGGCTGATCCAACGATTAGGGAATCGAGTGGCCTATCTGTCTGTCGCTGATCTGCGCAAAGAAGGTTTTGCTCATTTAAATACACTACCCTTGCGTTATTACGATCAAACGTCTCACGGGAATATCGTCAGTCGTTTTACCAATGACATGGATAATATCTCAATTGCGGTTGCTGCTGTCTTCAACCAATTATTCTCCGGTATCTCTGTCGTGCTGATTGCCTTGGTAGTTATGGTTAAGATGAGTGTGCCACTGACTCTCGTCGTTCTTGTTTCAACACCGATCATCTTTTTAGTCAATTGGATCGTGGCACGAACATCACAAGCAGATTTTGCGCGTCAACAAGAGATCGTCGGTGAAATTTCTGGATTCGTTACCGAAATGATCGGCAATCAAAAAATTGTCAAAGCATTTGAACGAGAAGCAATCAACCAAGAACAGTTTGAAATGATCAATGACGAATTAAACCTTCGTGGCCGAAAAGCACAGTTTTCTTCCTCGTTGACCAATCCGCTTTCCCGTTTTGTTGACCATCTTTCCTATCTGTCTGTCGGCTTCGTCGGTGGTTTATTGTACTTTTCAGGCTCGGGGCTGGTAACAGTTGGGATGATTTCAAGCTTTACGATCTATTCTAGCCAATTTTCAAAACCATTTATTGAACTGTCAGGCATCACCACTCAGATTCAGACTGCATTAGCTGGTTTGGCACGAACCTTCCAGTTATTGGATCAAGTGCCAGAAAGTGCGGATGACACAGCAACACAAGCGATGAAGGAAATCAAAGGTAAAATCGACTTTGAAAATGTGGCTTTTGCTTATGATCCAGGACAAAAACTGATCGAAAACTTTTCTTTTACAGCTGAACCAGGTGAAACGGTGGCAATTGTCGGAAAGACTGGTGCCGGTAAATCGACACTAGTCAATTTGCTGATGCGTTTCTACGATGTTGATCAGGGAACTATCCGAGTAGACGGCGTCGATATTCGTCAATTGCAGCGAACAGCGTTACGAAAGAGTTTTGGTATGGTCCTTCAAGACACGTGGCTGTTCGATGCTTCTTTAAGAGAGAATCTCCAATATGGTAATGACACGGCTACCGATGAAGAAATATACGATGCTTTAAAAAATGCATATATGTATGAATACGTTATGCGGTTACCAGATAAATTGGATACGCCGATTGGGCAACAAGGCATCAAGATTTCCGATGGGCAGCGACAATTACTGACCATTGCTCGTACTATGATCAGTAATCCCCCGATGCTGATCCTCGATGAAGCCACCAGTTCAGTCGATACACTGACAGAAAAGAAAATTCAGGATGCCTTTTTGAAAATGATGGAAGGAAAAACCAGTTTCGTCATTGCCCACCGCTTATCAACGATCCGTGCGGCTGATAAAATTTTGGTTATGGATGCCGGACAAATCGTCGAACAAGGTACTCATGAAGAATTGTTAGCGGAAAAAGGGTATTATTACCGTCTCTACCATGCTCAATTTCAACATTAACAGTCACATGTTGATAGATTAACGCTAAAAGAAGTGGTTCCCTAAAAGAACCACTTCAGACTGTAGACAAAGTCCATTTTATGGATGATGTCTACAGTCTTTTCTTTTATAATAGATTTATGAAAACGAA
>NZ_JBDGBK010000069.1:0-17238 GCF_040910045.1 Enterococcus sp. RTP21361st1_A6_RTP21361_211029
TTCGAAACGAAGTAGATAAAAAGCTGTTCCAAGCTCGAGTTACGAGTTTGGAACAGCTTTTGTCTACAGTCTGAAGCGAAGACCAGTGGTCTTTGCTTTTTTTTATCTCAAAAACGTTTTAAAGTCTTTTTAAAGTCTTACAATGAAAGTTTCAAGAAAGAATATTTTGGCTCTTTTAAATTTTGTGGTATGATAGTAACGTTCAGATGTGAAAAGGAGAATCGAGGATGCAAGTTTATGGAGTAGATGCGATTATTCGTATCGTCAGTCATTTAGCATTTATCTATTTAGCGTTTTGGGCGTTGCAGTCTTTGCGGATCGATGCTTTTTTTAAAGCCTTACAAACGACGCAAATACGGATGGTCATGGTCTTTTTAGCAATTGCTTTAGGCTATACTGCTAGCACTTTTTTCCTTGAACTGATTGCATTATGCCGTAATTTATTTTTAATAGGTTTTTAAGAAATTCAATAATACATGCAGGTTGTGCGATTGTATGCTATAATTGTCAAGATTTTGTGTATGATTCAACTGCATTATTTGGAGGGAACAAAATGGAAGAGATTATCGTTCAAGGTGGTAATCGTTTAATTGGAACTGTCAAGGTTGAAGGTGCAAAGAATGCCGTTTTACCTATTTTAGCAGCAAGTTTGTTAGCAGAAGAAGGAACAACGACTTTAGAGAATGTACCGATTTTATCTGATGTTTTGACAATGAATGAAGTGATCCGTCATTTAAACGTCGAGATTGCTTTTGATCAATCAAAAAATACCATTACAATGGATGCTTCCCGCGAATTAGCTATTGAAGCACCGTATGAATATGTTAGTCAAATGCGTGCATCAATCGTTGTTATGGGACCTTTATTAGCCAGAAATGGTCATGCGAAAGTTGCAATGCCAGGAGGTTGTGCTATTGGCAAACGACCAATTGATCTGCATCTCAAAGGATTCCAAGCTCTGGGAGCTGAAATTATTCAAAAAGATGGCTACATAGAAGCGATTGCTAGTGAGTTAAAAGGAAATACGATCTACCTTGATTTTCCGAGTGTAGGCGCTACTCAAAACATCATGATGGCAGCAGTCAAAGCCAAAGGAACGACGATCATTGAGAACGTCGCTCGAGAGCCTGAAATCGTAGATTTAGCGAACATTTTAAATAAAATGGGCGCAAAAGTCTTTGGTGCTGGGACAGAAACCATGCGCATTGAAGGCGTCGACCATTTGCATGCGGTCTCTCATGCGATCGTACAAGACCGTATTGAAGCAGGAACTTTCATGGTAGCTGCTGCAATGACAGAAGGCGATGTGATTATCAAAGATGCAATTTCTGAACACAATCGTCCACTGATTTCAAAATTAACTGAAATGGGTGCTAAAATCACTGAAGTTCCAGAAGGGATTCGGGTAGTTGGACCTAAAACAATCAAAGCAACTGATGTAAAAACGATGCCTCATCCAGGTTTCCCAACAGATATGCAAGCGCAAATGACTGCGATTCAAATGTTGGCTGATGGGACTAGCATCGTGAATGAAACGGTTTTTGAAAATCGCTTCCAACATTTAGAAGAAATGCGCCGTATGAACGGTCATGTTAAAATTGACGGAAACATCGCTGTGATCGAAGGCGGCCACGAATTACAAGGCGCGCTAGTTTATGCAACGGATCTACGAGCGGCAGCAGCTTTGATTTTATTAGGCTTGCGTTCAAACGGATTGACTCGTGTCCGTAATCTGAAGTATCTTGACCGTGGCTATTATAAATTCCACGAAAAATTGCAACAGTTAGGTGCTTCTGTTGAGCGGGTAACAACTTCTGAAAAAACAGCACCAGTAACCGTTTAAAGAGGAGATGCGACCTTGAAGCTTAATCGATATATTTTAACTAGTTTGGTAAAAATTTTGTTGGTTATCTTATTGGCGATCCTGCTCTTTATTGCCGGCACTATGATCGGCTATGGTATCATTGGAGACGGTATGCCGTTAAAAGTGTTCTCGCCTCATCTATGGAACCATATATTGGACTTCATGAAGTAAACAAAGCTGAAACTAGAATGGAGCACATTGCTTTATTCTAGTTTTTTTCAATTCTATAAATAGAAGAGAGAGGAGTATGAGATGTGAGCAAGCTTTTGATTGGATTTGTTCGGCTGTATCAGCGATTCATCTCTCCCTTATTTCCCCCTAGCTGTCGCTATTATCCTACGTGTTCGTCCTATATGATTCAGGCGATCCAAGTACATGGGGCAGGTAAAGGAAGTTTGATGGGAATCTCGCGAATTTTACGTTGTCATCCGTTTGTAAAAGGGGGAATCGACTACGTACCTCAGCGCTTTACACTAAAACGAAATACCCAAGATCAGGAGCAGCCTACTTATCACTATCGCAAAAAATAAACCCTTCAAACTGCAGGGGTAGGCAGGAATGAACGGAGTAAAGGAGCAAAACGATGATTCGAGCTTTATCACCAAAAGAATCTTTGCCATGGCCGCTATTACTGGATGCTGATCCAGAAAAAGAAGCGGTAGATCGATACATACAAGCCAGTGAGATTCTTGTTTTTGAAAATGAGCAGCAGATCGTAGGAGTGATTGTTTATCAACTGCAAACAGCAGGATGGGAAATCATGAATGTTGCTGTTGCACCGGAAGCACAGAATCAAGGAATCGGTGGTCGTTTACTGACCGCAGCGTTAAGTAAGATTGCTGCAACAAAAACTACGGAAACTCTTTGTGTAACTATCAAAACTGGTAATCTTCCTTCCGCAGCGTTAACACTTTATAAAAAAATGGGTTTCATTGAAAAAAAAGTAGTCAAAAACTATTTTGTCGATCATTACAAAGAGCCCATTTATGAGAACGGCATTCTACTTACTGATCAAGTGATTTTAGAGAAAATTCTCTAAAAAGCATCTCGCGCACTTTGACTTCATTTGAAAAATGGGTTTTGTCCGCCATTCATGTTACTCTGAATCAAATCATTTAGAGCGCGTTATTGTCCTTTTCAACGAAATCAACAGAAATCGCTTTCTTAACTGAGGAAAGTACAGTAAAATAAGGGAGACAACTGAGTGAGAAAGGAATGTTGAGATGACATTACTAGTATTTGATATGGGCGGTTCTGCAGTGAAATATGGATTATGGCAGGACGAACAATTAAGTGACAAAGGACAATTTGCGACGCCTGATACTTGGCAAAAAATGAAAGAAGAGCTCAAAGCAATTCGAGATAGCATTAAAAAACCTCTTGAAGGCGTTGGCATTAGTGCGCCAGGAGCGGTGAATGTTGCACAGCAGCAGATCAATGGGATCAGCGCCATTCCATATATTCACGGATTTAATATTTTCGCTGAATTGGAAGCGTTATTTCAATTGCCAGTCACTATTGAGAATGATGCCAATTGTGCCGGAATGGCAGAATTTTATCAAGGCGCTGGGAAAGATTTTGACACGGCAGCATTCATCGTGATTGGTACTGGGGTCGGCGGAGCACTTTTTCAACAAGGAAAACTGATCAAAGGCGCCCATCTTTACGGCGGCGAGTTTGGTTTGATAGTTCTTGATAAAGGCAAATCTTTTTCACAGTTAGGGACGGCTGTTCAAATGGCTTGGCGTTATTGTGACCGAATCGGTGTGGACCGCAAAACGATCAGTGGCGAGGAAGTCTTTCGTCGAGCAGAAGAAGGTGATATTATCGCCAAAGAAGAGGTAGACAAATTTTATCGCTATTTGACTGAAGGGTTATTCAGCATCCAATTTGCTTTTGACCCTGAAGTATTGATTATTGGTGGCGGAGTCAGTGCAAAAGCAGGATTGTTGCCAGAAATCAATCAACGAATGAAGAAAATGCTGGCAGCACAAGACTTAAATGACTTTGTTCCACTGATTAAGCTTTGTGACTATCGAAATGATGCCAATCTAGTTGGAGCGGCAGCTAATTTCACCGCACAAGTGCTGAATTGATTCAGCGCATTGTTGCTGCCATTTTTTCAATTTTAAACATAAACCTTGAATCAACAGATACACAAGTTGTGATCACTTTGGAAGAGTGGTCACAACTATTTTTTTCGGAAATCGATTACAATCGCGACGCATCAATCTTTATTTTTTTTAAAATAATTTAAAGTATCTGAATAAAGAAAATATTCTGATAATTCGTTGACATTTTCCCTATTATTAAGTATATTTGATAACATATCCATGGGAGTAGGGGAGGAATAATGATGAAAAAGAAATTTGCATTTTTATTTGCTAGTTTATTTTTATTATCGGCTTGTAGTGCGGGACCAACTGGTGGTTCCACTAGCGGTAGCGGTTCTGCTAGCGGTGGCAACAAACAAGAAGGTGATACGATCAAAATTGGTGTCAATTTAGAATTATCGGGTGCTGTTGCAGCTTATGGAACGGCGGAAAAAGAAGGAATTGATCTGGCGGTTGAAGAAATCAATGAGAGTGGCGGTATCTTAGGAAAACAAATTGAAATTGTTTCAAAAGATAACAAATCTGACAATAATGAGTCAGCGACAGTCGCAGCCAATTTAACGACCAATGATAAAGTAGTAGCAATGATCGGGCCAGCAACTTCAGGTGCGACGAAGGCGGCATTGCCAAATGTCACCAAAGCACAAGTTCCGTTAGTGACACCTTCCGGAACAGATGATGCGATTACTGTCAGCAGTGACAAAGTTCAAGGATTTGCTTTCCGTTCTTGTTTCCAAGACAGTTTCCAAGGAACGATCTTAGCAAAATATGCTGCAGACAACTTGGATGCTAAAAAAGCAATTATTTTAGGCGATAATTCCAGCGACTATGCGAATGGATTATCAGCAGCCTTTAAAGATAGCTACAATGGCGACATTGTACTCGAAGAGAATTTCACAGAAGGTGACAAAGATTTCCAAGCGGTGTTGACGAAAATCAAAAATGCTGACTTTGATGTATTGTTCATTCCTGGCTACTACACCGAAGCTGGTTTGATTATCAAGCAAGCCCGAGAATTAGGAATCGATCAGCCAATTATTGGTGCGGATGGCTTTGGTGATGAAAAAATGGTCCAAACAGCAGGCGCGGAAAATGTATCGGATGTTTATTATACAGGACACTTCTCAACTAAAGCTCCTGCCAATGACAAGGTAGAACCTTTTGTCGAAGCATTCAAAGCAAAGTATAGCAAAGAACCTTCCGCATTTAATGCATTGGCATACGACGCTGTCTACATGATCAAACAAGCCATTGAAGATCAAGATTCAGCAGACTCAACTGCGATTGCTGAAGGACTATCTGCTTTGAAAAACTTCCAAGGTGTGACGGGAGAGATCACCATGGACAAAAATCATAATCCAGAAAAATCAGCAGTTGTATTAGGACTAACTGAAGGTAAAGAAACGTCAGCTGATACAGTAAATCCTTAAATAGAAGGACCGTTCTTTACACGATCAAATAGGGACTGAGACAAAGTCGAAGGTAAGCGAACAAAATGATGAACGATAAATGAAAAAGTCGTAAATCTGTGATCCTATCAATCATGGCAGATACTCATTTGACTCGTTGCTGCAGACTTCTGTCGCGGTTCCTTTTTCTTAGACAAGTATCAAGAATTTAAGGTATTGGAAGTGAAAACATGGAAATGATGATCCAACAACTAATCAACGGTTTATTTCTAGGTAGTATCTATGCCTTATTAGCGTTAGGCTACACGATGGTTTACGGCATCATTAAACTGATCAACTTTGCTCATGGTGAAGTGTATATGATCGGCAGTTTTATTGGTTATTTTTTGATCAATCAATGGAATCTGGGCTTTTTTCCTGCACTATTCATCTCAATGATTGCTAGTGCAGCGTTAGGCGTGACGATCGAGTTTCTGGCCTATCGCCCACTCCGGAATTCCACCCGGATCTCGGCTTTGATCACCGCTATCGGTGTTTCCTATTTATTGCAAAATGTCATGATTTTTTTCTTTTCACCAGATGTCCGACCATTTCCACAAGCCATTGCCCGCAAAACTTATAGTATTGGTTTTGTGGAGGTAAGTAACATACAATTATTGATTTTAGCAGTCTCATTGGCGTTAATGATCCTTTTACAGCTAATCGTCAAGAAAACCAGAATGGGAAAAGCGATGCGTGCTGTTAGCGTGGATGCGGATGCCGCACGGTTGATGGGGATCAATGTCAATCGGACGATTTCCTTCACATTTGCTCTTGGTTCTGCGTTGGCAGCTGCTGGTGGGATGTTAATTGGATTGTATTACAATTCGATCGATCCTACGATGGGGGTTGTGCCGGGACTAAAATCTTTTGTTGCGGCTGTATTAGGCGGTATAGGGATCATTCCTGGGGCAGCATTAGGTGGCTTCGTGATCGGACTAATTGAAACAGTTGCTACTGCATTAGGTTTTTCTGATTATAAAGATGCTTTAGTCTATGTCATTTTAATAATTATATTGTTGGTCCGTCCGGCAGGAATATTGGGCAAGAACCTGAAAGAGAAAGTGTAGGTGTCAGTGATGAAAAAGAATTTGAAATACAACATTACTTGGTTAGCACTCGCCGCTGTTATCTACTTCGGTTTGTTTGCAGCTTATAACGGCGGATTGATCAATCTATTTTCAGACGCGATTATCGTCAATATCGGAATCAATATTATTTTAGCAGTAGGGCTAAATTTAATTATTGGTTTTTCGGGACAATTTTCTTTAGGTCATGCAGGTTTTATGGCGATTGGTGCTTACGCAGGGGCAATTTTAACAGCCAACAATCCTACATTTGGCGGATTTCTTTCTGGTCTTATCGTGGGGATGTTCGTTTCGGGGCTGATCGCACTAGTTGTCGGGATTCCAACATTGCGCTTGAAAGGAGACTACTTAGCGATTGCAACGTTAGGTGTTTCAGAGATTATCCGTATCTTATTAGTCAATTTACGAGGATTGACGAATGGACCTGCAGGGATATTCGGGTTACCGCCATTCAGTAATTGGCAAATCGTCTTTCTTTTTGCTGTCGGCTCCATCTTGGTGGTCTCTAATTTTATCCATAGTGGACCAGGACGAGCAACATTAGCGATACGAGAAGATGAGATCGCTGCGGAAGCAATGGGGGTCAATACAACGAAATACAAAGTGATTGCTTTTGTGATGGGTGCTGTCATGGCTAGTATTGCCGGTACATTATATGCAAGTTATCAACAATCGGTATTTCCGAAAGATTATGGTTTTATGAAATCGATCGATGTCTTGATCATCGTTGTGTTTGGCGGGATCGGTAGTACGACAGGAGCAGTGGTTTCAGCGGTCGTATTAGGTATATTGAATATGTACTTACAAGGCTTCTCAGATTTGCGCATGATTATTTACGCACTGGCATTGATCGCCATTATGATTTTCAAGCCAAGTGGACTTTTGGGAACTTGGGAATTTTCTGTGAAGCGCATCTTTGATAAATTTACAAAAAAGGGGGATGACACGAATGCCTCTATTGGAAGTTAAGAAGCTGACTAAGAACTTTGGTGGTTTGGCGGCAGTTTCACATGTCGATTTACATTTAGAAACTAATGAACTAGTTGGCCTGATTGGTCCGAATGGTGCAGGGAAAACGACACTCTTCAATCTGCTGACAGGCGTCTATGAACCAAGTGAAGGCGACGTTCTTTTAGAAGAACAAGGACAATCCAAGCGATTGAATGGGGAGAAGCCCTATCATATCGCAGCTATGGGATTATCCCGCACCTTCCAAAACATTCGGTTGTTCAAAGATCTTACAGTGATGGACAATGTTCTGATTGCCATGAACAGCAAACAAAAAGAAGGCTTTTTTACGAGTGTGTTGCGGTTGCCAAAGTTTTATCACAAAGAGGCTGCAATGAAAGAGAAAGTCATGGAATTATTGCGTATCTTTGACTTAGAAAATAAAAGCCAAACACTAGCAAAAAATCTTCCTTACGGTGAACAACGACGTCTTGAGATCGTTCGGGCATTGGCTACTGAACCAAAGATCCTTTTTCTTGATGAGCCAGCCGCCGGGATGAACCCTCAGGAAACAGCGGAACTGACTAAATTGATCTACCGTATCCAAAAAGACTTTCAACTGACGATTTTATTGATCGAACATGACATGAGTTTAGTCATGGAGGTTTGTGAACGCATCTATGTACTGGAATATGGGCAAGTGATTGCTCATGGAAAGCCAGAAGAGATCAAAAATGATCCGCGAGTGATCGAAGCCTATTTAGGAGGGGAACTCTAATGCTGCGTATTGAAAATTTAAGTGTCCATTACGGCATGATCCAAGCGGTTCATGATGTTTCCTTTGAAGTCAATCAAGGAGAGATCGTCTCGTTGATCGGTGCCAATGGTGCAGGGAAAACGACGATTTTGCGGACGATTTCCGGTCTGATCCGACCCTCTAAAGGCACGATTCTCTTTGAAGGCAAACCCATCCAAAAAGAAGCTCCACAAAAAATCGTTGCTAATGGATTATCACAAGTACCTGAAGGACGTCACGTTTTTCCAGGACTCTCCGTTCAAGAAAACCTTGAGATGGGCGCTTTTTTGCGAAAAGACAATCAAGTCAAAGAGGACTATCAGCAGGTCTTTACGAAATTTCCTGTCCTAAAAGAACGACTAAGTCAAGATGCTTCAACGTTATCAGGAGGAGAACAGCAGATGTTGGCAATGGGACGTGCACTGATGTCCAAGCCTCGGTTGCTTTTACTCGATGAACCATCCATGGGCCTAGCCCCAATATTCATCAAAGAGATCTTCTCGATTATCCAAGAAATCAAACAGCAAGGAACGACCGTTTTATTAATTGAGCAGAATGCCAAAATGGCTTTGTCCATTGCTGACCGCGGGTATGTTCTAGAGACCGGCAAAATCGTCTTGCAAGGAAGCGGGCAAGAGTTATTGGAAAGTGATGAAGTCAAGAAAGCCTATCTAGGCGGTTAATAGCTTACAACAAGGAGGATGAAAAATGAGCGTACGTGATTTTATGACCAAGAATGTCATCACTGTTCATTCGGCAATGCCAATATTTGATGCGATAGACTTAATGAAAAAACATGACATCCATCGATTGCCGGTTGTTGATCAGCAACGGTTAGTTGGCCTGATTACAGAAGGCACGATTGCAGAAGCAATGCCTTCAAAAGCGACAAGTTTAAGTGTTTATGAAATGAATTATTTATTAAACAAAACGACTGTAGCAGATATCATGCTGAAGAAAGTGACCACCATCAAACCGGAGGCGCTGCTAGAAGACGCGATTGCAGTCATGCGAGAAGAAAATGTCGGTGTGTTGCCTGTTTTAGCAGATGACGAACTAGTAGGGATCATTACGAATAATGATATCTTTGATGCTTTCTTGAAGATCACAGGTTATTATGAGGGCGGTACAAGAGTAGCTCTTGAGATTATTGATGACCACAGCGGTGTCTTAGCGGAAATCACGCAGTTATTAACAGATCATCAATTAAGTATTTTAACGATCGTGGTCAATCGAATGGCTTTGAAAACGATCGTAGAGATTCAAGTTGAATCCAGACAAGTGTCAGAAATCGAGAAAATTTTTGCCAATGCTGGGTATACGGTATTGAGTGCGGTATTGACCAATCAAAAATAAGCAAAAATCATGCAAACACAATCAGTGATTGCATGATTTTTTCTGGATGAATGGTTGACTAGATTTGCTTTTGCTTTGCGGTGTTTTCTGGTAGAATAAACAAGGTATCTGAAAGAGGTGAGTATGATGTCGAAAAAAAATAAAGATATTGAAGTCCGTGTGGAAGAAACCGTTAAGGTGATCCAAGGAAAAGAATATGAAGTCCATCAACTAGTATTAGGGAAAAAAGTGATTGGTGAAATTCTCGCATCCGGTCCGAAAGAATTCCAAAGCTTTCTGGGCGAAGAAGATTTAGGTGCAAGCCGAACTTTGGATGCAGCAATTGAAACGATTTTGCGCCAATGGAACTTACATGAATAATTTCTTAAAAAAAATGACATTTTGCTCTTGCAATTTGTTATATTTTTAGGTATTATAACTAAGTCAGGTTTTTTAAAAGCCGTTTGGAGGAGTAGCGAAGTGGCTAAACGCGACGGACTGTAAATCCGTTCCTTCGGGTTCAGTGGTTCGAATCCACTCTCCTCCACCATTGGGGTATAGCCAAGCGGTAAGGCAACGGACTTTGACTCCGTCATGCGTTGGTTCGAATCCAGCTACCCCAGTCAGTGAACAATCAAGAAAAGTCAGCAAGCATGTCTTGCTGACTTTTCTTCGTTATTTATAGCAAATTTCTAAGGGTTAAAAGTTGAAGATTTTTTTTATTTACGATAGGCTATAGGTAAATAACTCAGGAGATGAGAAGATGAAATTTAAATTGAATCTAAAAGAAAAAGTCACCGAAGCAGCTGAACATGTGTATGATGTTGTCAAACGTGAAGATTATGCTATTCGTATTGCACCAAAAGGTATCAAAGTTACACAATTGCGTAAAACAAAAGATACGATCAAATGGCGTTCAAAGAATCATTGATTGCGAAAAGACATTGAGTAAAACAGCCCAATAACAAATAAACCGGACAAGAGTTGTCACCCGTTTCACGTTTTCCTGATTTCTGAGAGGAAGTACTGGGGGAAGCAACTCTGGTTCGGTTTTTTGATTTATACGATATACTCTCCTTCTCGTATGTTACCCTTCGATTTCGATACCGAGAACGGTTAAGTGTCCATTGGCGACTAATTTAATGACCAGTTTAGCTAGTTGGTCAGGAGTCATTTGACTATCGGCAGTAAGCCACCAGTGCAGAGTACCAACAAAAATCGATGTCATATATTCAATAACGAAATCCAGCGGTACTTCGATGGAGCTTTCTGTAATTTTTAATTTTGAAAAAATATGGTCATATTGTTCATAGAGAATCTCCGCGATTCGTTGCCGGACTAATTCGATGGCTGCGCCATCCATGATGGTCAGATAAAAAAAGCGATTGTCCTGAATGTGCTGATAGATTTTTGTCATCGCAAGTTCGACTCGTTTGATCTTGATTCGATTTCCCTGGACTAAATCTTCAAGGGACAAAATCGAAGTAAAGGAGTCGATTGCCATATCAAAAATTTTTTCATATAAATCTTGTTTGTCTTTATAATGAGCATAGAATGTCGCACGATTGATCATGGCTTCGTCGGCAATATCTTGGACAGTCACTTGATCGTAGCCTTTATGCTCTACGAGTCGGATAAAAGCCTCCATGATATGTTTATTCGTGCGTTGAACCCGCAAATCAACTTTTTTCATTTTTGTGAACTTCCTCTCAATTTAAACGACATTTTTACCGTTCCTGTTGCTTATCCCACACATCCCATGAATCTGTTTGTTGAAATGTCAATAGATTGTTCTTAAAATAGACATAAGTATTATAACAAACAGTTTGTAAGATAATCAACAAAGTGTTGGATAAAGCGGAGGCACCCTATGAAAAAATTAAGTGCTGGTATCGATGTAGGATCGACGACTGTCAAAATGGTGGTCTTGAATGAAAAAAAGCAGACCCTCTTTGCCAAGTATGAACGCCACTATTCGGATATCAAAACTGCCACAAAAAAAGTTTTACTGGAAGCTCAGGAAGTCATCGGTAATCAACAGGTCGCACTAGCAATCACTGGCTCTGGAGGGATGGGACTGGCCGAAGTTTTAGCGATCCCTTTCGTGCAAGAGGTCATTGCCTGTACTAAAACAGTTGAGACACTGATTCCTGAAACAAATGTTGCCATTGAATTAGGGGGAGAAGATGCCAAAATCACCTTTTTTGAAGGGGCGTTGGAACAACGAATGAATGGTAGCTGTGCAGGTGGGACGGGTGCGTTTATCGATCAAATGGCGGTATTGTTGAAAACCGATGCTAATGGTGTAAATGATTTAGCGAAAAATTATCAAACGATCTATCCTATCGCTTCCCGTTGCGGGGTATTCGCAAAAACAGATGTGCAACCTTTGATCAATGAAGGAGCAGATAAAGCCGACATCGCCGCCAGTATTTTTCAAGCAGTGGTCAATCAGACGATTGCAGGGTTAGCTGCTGGTCGTAAAATCAAGGGAAAAGTGGCTTTTTTAGGTGGCCCCCTTTATTTCATGTCTGAACTACGGCGCCGCTTTGTGGAGACACTGCAAATTGCTGAAGAAGACATTATTTTTCCAGAAAATCCCCAGCTGTTTGTTGCGATCGGCGCCGCTTTATATGGAGAAGAAACAGCTCAACTCAATACATTATTAGCCCGGTTATCAACCGATGATTCAGCGAAATTGCAACCGTCTCACACATTGGCGCCGCTATTTGCTACGGAAGAAGAGCTCGCAGTTTTTAGACAGCGTCATGGCCAATCTTCGGTGGAAGAAAAAAAACTTGCTTCTCATACAGGAGCAGCCTTTCTCGGTATCGATGCGGGTTCAACGACAACGAAAGTCGTATTGATCGACGAAGTGGGTAGGATTCTTTACTCTTTTTATGGCAACAATGAAGGGCAGCCATTGGAAACCACCATGCGGGTATTACAGGAAATGTATCAGCAGATGCCACCAGCTGTGTTCATTGGGAAAGCTGCGGTCACAGGATATGGAGAACAGTTGATCAAAAATGCACTGAAAATTGACATTGGTGAAGTTGAAACGATGGCTCATTATAAAGCCGCCGAACATTTCCAACCGGGGGTCGATTTTATTTTAGACATTGGCGGGCAGGATATGAAGGCCATGACTATCAAAGATGGTGCACTCTCTTCGATCCAGCTGAATGAAGCTTGTTCCTCAGGCTGCGGGTCCTTTATTGAAACCTTTGCGCGTTCGCTGAAATACGAAGTCAAAGAATTTGCGTTAGCAGCCACTACTGCCAAGAATCCAGTCGATCTTGGTTCTCGCTGTACGGTATTCATGAATTCAAAAGTGAAACAAGTCCAAAAAGAAGGTGCATCTGTCGGGGATATTTCTGCGGGTCTCTCCTATTCTGTGATCAAAAATGCCTTGTATAAAGTGATCAAAATTCGTCGCCCAGAAGATCTAGGTGAGAAAATCGTCTGCCAAGGAGGAACTTTTTATAATGAGGCGGTGTTACGAGCCTTTGAAAAAAACAGCGGCAGGGAAGTCGTGCGGCCGTCAATTGCTGGCTTGATGGGGGCTTATGGTGCAGCACTGATCGCGTTAGAAAATTACGAGATTGGTGAAGTCACAGCCTTGCTTTCAAGTGATGAATTGAGTCAATTTACTGCTGAAAAAGAATTCACTCATTGCGGGTTATGTGAAAATAATTGTATGCTGACTGTCACTTTATTCTCAGATGGACGCAAATTTATTACCGGAAATCGCTGCGAGCGGGGTGCCCGCATCAAAATCAAAAAAGAAGAGCGCAAGATAAATTTAGTAGATTACAAATACCGCCGCTTGTTTAAGTATCGCCCGCTTCGCAAAAAAGAAGCGTCTCGTGGGCGTATCGGCATTCCTCGTGTATTGAATCTATATGAAAACTATCCGTTATGGCATACTTTTTTTACAGAACTGGGCTTTCGCGTTGAATTGTCCCCACGATCAAACAAAGAATTGTATGAGAAAGGTATCGAGACAATTCCAAGTGATACCGCTTGTTATCCGGCCAAAATCGCTCATGGACATATTCAAACGTTGATCGACCAAGGGGTCCCATTGATTTTTTATCCAGGAATTATTTTTGAAAGACCAGAAACAGCGCAGGCTGAGAATCATTTCAACTGTCCCATCGTACAAAGCTACCCAGATGTTATTCGCAACAATCTGGATGATATCCGTGCTGGCCGTGTGGATTATCGTAACCCGTTTCTAAATTTGGCAGACGAAACTTCAATGGTCAAAGTGTTGTCAGAAGAATTTCAAGATTTGGGTATCACTGAGACAGAGATCGCGCACGCATTGCGGCTTGGTTTTGAAGAATTGGATCAATTTAAGCTAGATGTTTGTCAGCAAGGGGAAAAAACCTTACGGATGCTGACCGAAACCAATCAGCGAGGCATCGTACTTTCTGGCAGACCCTATCATTTGGATCCGGAGATCAATCATGGGATCGCGGAAGTGATTACCCAAGAGGGCTTTCATGTATTAACAGAAGATAGCATTGCGCATTTGGGAAATGTCGGTCATTTACGGGTCGTTAATCAGTGGGTTTACCATTCTCGTTTATATGCCGCAGCACGGGTCGTCGCTAAAAGCAAGCAGTTGGAATTGGTCCAACTAAACTCATTTGGTTGTGGAATCGACGCCGTCACAACAGATCAAGTAGAAGAGATCATGGAACAATATGGCAAATTGTACACTGTATTGAAAATCGATGAAGGGGCTAATTTAGGCGCCATTCGGATCCGTTTACGTTCTCTTAAGGCAGCTGTCAATGAAAGGGAGAAAAACCATTTTATTCCTACTCAACGTTTTGAAGAACCAGCCAAGATCACATTTACTAAAGAAATGCGTAAACAACATACTTTGTTATTACCCATGCTAAGCCCAATTCATCAAAGCGGGTTAGTTGATGTGGCACTGCAAGCTTCGGGATACAATGTGATCTGCTTGCCGGCGGATGATCGAGAAGCAGTCAATGTGGGCCTGCGTTTCGTAAATAACGATGCTTGCTATCCAGCCATTATTTCCATCGGTCAATTGATCGAAGCACTCCAAAGCGGAAAATATGACTTGCAAAACACTAGCGTATTGATGACACAAACGGGCGGGGGATGTCGGGCAACCAATTATATCCCGCTGCTGCGTAAAGCATTGAACGAGGCGGGTTTTCCACAAGTTCCCGTCGTTTCGATCTCCATGGGAAATCAAGGCGTGGAGTCAAATCCTGGCTTTAAGTTTACATTAACAATGCTCAAACGCGTGGCTGTTGCATTTTTGTATGGAGATTTATTTGAACGAGTTGTTTATCGAACGCGGCCTTATGAAGCCATCTCTGGTTCTGTAGATCGGCTTCATGAAACGTGGCTTAAAAAAGTTGAAAAAAATGTACGCAACGGTTCTTTTACTTTGTTCAACCACAACATGAAAAAAATCATTGCCGATTTTGATACGATTGATCTGCAGGACATCGTGAAACCAAGAGTCGGTGTGGTAGGCGAGATTTTAGTGAAATACTCTCCTACAGCGAATAACGATATCGTGAGACTTTTGGAAGCAGAAGGGGCGGAAGCGGTAGTACCAGACATGGTTGGTTTTATGAATTATTCGCTTTATAATCAGATTTGGCGCTATCAAAACCTAGGAATGGCCAAAAAAAGCAAATGGATCGCTGAATTTGCCATTGGATTGATCGAACGGATCCAAAAACCGATGGACCGTGCGTTGCGGGCTTCTCAGCGATTTGAAGGATTACACTCGATTTATCAATTAGCAGATGATGCTAGCAAAATCTTATCTATTGGTAATCATACGGGTGAAGGGTGGTTTTTGACTGGTGAAATGATTGATCTATTGAAATCTGATGTGACTAATATCGTTTGCATGCAGCCTTTTGGTTGTTTGCCAAATCATGTGGTCGGCAAGGGTGTGATCAAAGAACTGCGGCACCAATATCCTAAAGCCAATATTGCTGCGATTGATTATGATCCTGGAGTCTCCATGGTCAATCAATTGAATCGGATTCGTTTAATGTTGGCAACGGCCAATAAAGCTTTGCAAAGCAGCAACTAACATTCAGCGCTTTAACTATCCAATAAGACTGTACCAATTTGAGGGAACTTTTTTTCTTATTTTGTCTTTTGTAAGAAGAACAGAATGAAAAAAAGGATTTTTCCCTTAAATTGACAGTCTTTTTAGTTTTTTCATTGGTTATTTAGGTATATACCAGTTATAATAGAAACTGAATGGAGGAATAGACTATGGCAGAGAACTTACCCGTATACATACAGATACATGATCAAATCAAAGCAAACATCGAGAATGAAACCTACAAAATCGGTGACCGTTTGCCTTCTGAGCGCGAGTTAGCGAAACAATTCGGTGTTAGTCGCATGACATTGCGCCAAGCTATTCAGACACTAGCCGACGAAGGGATTTTGGAAAGAAAAATCGGATCAGGAACTTATGTGGCTCGTCAGAAAGTACAGGAGAAAATGAGCGGAACCACGAGTTTTACTGAGATCATGCGCTCACTTGGACGGGTGCCTTCTAGTAAAGCAGTGGCCTACTTCTTGACAGCCCCAAGTTCGAGTGAAATGGAAAAGTTGCAATTAGAAGGACATGAGACGATTTTACGGATGGAACGCATTCGTTATGCAGATGATGTACCTATTTGTTTCGAAGTGGCGAGTATTCCAGAGAAATTGATTTACAATTTTAGTAAAGAAGAAATCATCTCATCTTTGTATCATGTGTTAGAAGAAAAGGGCGGTCATAAGATCGGAGCTGCCTCACAAACGATCTCAGCAATGATTGCTTCGGAGCAAATCGCTGATTACTTGCAAATCAAACGCGGGGATGCAATTTTAAGAATGCGGCAAATTACCTGTTTTGAAAACGGACAACCATTTGAATACGTGCGTACACAATACGTAGGGAATCGTTTTGAATTTTATTTAGAAAAATAAGACAGGAAATAGAAAATTATATTGACCAAAGTGAAAGACAAAAGTGAAAGCTAGTAAACGAGGTGAAAGAGTAGCAAGAATTGTCAGAAATGATGCCTCAAGCAGATTCATGAGGCATCGCTTGACAGTAGCTATCTGAACAATCATTCTGCTTCACCAGCAAGTAATGACAACACAAATTCGATCTGTTTCTCAGGAAATCGGTCGTTCCACATAGCTGACAGGGCCGTGTGCGATCTCTAGTTGTCCTTGTAACAGATCTGTTAGATCGGCTTCTACCGCGGACAAGGATATTTCGGGAACCATCAGCGTTACTCGGATTTTATCCGTATAGTCAATGGATGCTAAGTGAATGTTTTGGTGCTCTAAGTGATTTTGCAGCTTTCCTAGCTGAGGATAATCGATGGTCAAATAAAGTGTCTGGTTAAGTGTCCCTTCAACGATACCGATTTCCTTTAAGGCAGCGGCAACAGTGCTTGCATAAGCGCGGATCAAACCGCCAGCGCCTAATTTCGTCCCACCAAAGTAACGGGTCACAACAGCAACCACATTGATTAATTCATTTTTTTTGAGGACATCTAGCATGGGGACACCAGCGGTACCGCTTGGTTCCCCATCGTCGCTGCTTCGTTGGATCTCATTGTTC
>NZ_JBDGBK010000070.1:0-16864 GCF_040910045.1 Enterococcus sp. RTP21361st1_A6_RTP21361_211029
ATGCTGTGCGGATCCTTGCAAGCAATTCATTCATACCAAATGGCTTGGTCACATAATCATCCGCACCAAGATCCAACGCTTTGACTTTCTCGCTTTCATTGCTGCGAGCTGAAATTACGATCAATGGCACCGCCATCCGTTTGCGAATGATTTTCAATAACTCCATGCCGTCAATATCGGGTAGTCCTAGGTCAAGTAAAATCAAGTCAAAGGATTGTTCCTGAAAAATCGTCAGAGCAGCCATTCCAGTCTCTGCTACTCGAATATGATACCTTTCTTTTTCTAAAACGACTTCCATAAAATCGGCGATCGTCGGATCGTCTTCAATCAGCAAGACAGTTCTTCCCATGATGCCCACCTCCAGTTAATTCAAATAAATGCGTACGACCGTTTGACCATCTGCTACGGCCATCTCCAACTTGCCATGATGGGCATGAACAATGGTTTTGACGATACTCAAGCCGATGCCGAGACCATTTTTTGAGTCTACCGGCACTTCATTGTCTGAAGACAGATTTGATTGGATCCGTTCAAACTGCTTCATCGATATTTCTCCGGTATTTTTTATTTCACATACCGTTTTCGCTCCTTCTTGAAAGACAGACAAGTAAACTTTTCCCGAATCTGAACCATGACGAAAGGCATTTTCTACCAAATTAAAAATTGCTTGTTCCATCAAAATCGGATCTACCTCCACGAACAGGACCGATTCCGGCAGCTGAACGATCAACTCTTTTTCCGGATAGACTTTTTTGGCATGTTCATAGACTGCACCAATGATTTCTTCAATTGGTTCTGCGGTTTTCTTGACTTGCATCGTGTCCATGTTGATGCGAGTGATCGAAAGCAAATTCTCCACCATGCGGATCAGCCATTGAGACTCACTTTGAATGTCTGTCAATAACTTGCTGCGAGTCGCTTCTTTCAAGGAATCATTGTTTTGTAAGAGTGTTTCAGCAATTCCTGAAATCGCCGTTAAAGGTGTCCGTAAATCATGAGAGATGGCCCGCAACAAATTGCTGCGAACTTTTTCTCGTTCATTTTCTAATTCAATTTTTTCTTTTTCATCCTTCAATTCTGTTTGTTCTAAAATCACAGCTAACTGGGTCAACACTAAGCGCAGATAATTTAGTTGGCTGTTCTCAAGTGGAAAATTACGGCTTCTGCGAATGCCTAAAACGGCCAATGTTTTGCTATTGGCAATAATCGGTAAATAAAATCCCTTTGCACCACTTAATGTATCGGTCCCATAGCCAGACTCTTTCTGATTTTTGGCAGACCAATAAGCAACAGCCGCTTCTTCCGGATGACTCAATGCGGATTGTTTTTTTGCACCATATTGGCTTTGTTTTTGCGCTTGTGCATCATACAAAATCACTTCGCGATCTAACAAGCGGGCCAGATAGGTGGCTGACAAATCAAAAATCTGCTGCCGGTCTTCTGCTAGAACAAATTGCTTGTTCAACTCATAAAGTATTTCCATCTGCTGTTCTTTTTCCATTGAATGAACAGCTTGTTTTTTTAAACGAACCATTAGATTACTGATCATTAGTGCGACAAGCAGCATGATGACTAACGTAATCGGATAACCTTGTTTATAGACGGTCAAGGAGTACAGTGGTTCAACGAAGAACCAGTTGAAGGCTAGGACGCTCAGGATCGAAGAAAGAGCGCTCCAGAAATAGCCCGAAGTTAGCCGCGCCACAAGTAGAATAAAAAAGATATAGACGAGCATCAAATTCTGATCACCGAAATGCAAATACTGCATCACTTCAGTGGTCACAGTCGCTAAGAAAACACTGATCAGGGCAATCGCTAGATCCTTTCCCCCTCCTTCAATGACTTTCTTGGAAAGAGAAAAAATAGAAGCACGCTCTTCTTTGTAAGGAATCAGATGAATCTCAGTGTCAGGCAACCGTTTCAGTAGCCGCACATCAAGTTCTTCCACAAACAGTTTCTCATACCATGGCTTGGCCAGGTTTTTACCCATGATGATGTCGGTGGCTCCCACCAGCTTGGCATATTCGATGATTGTTTCAAAATAATTGTCTTCTTCAATGACAACGACTTCCGCGCCTAACTTTTCGGCTAATGTCGTTGCTTCATTTTTTTCTTCCGAACGTATGTAAAGCACAGTCCATTCAGCACCTAGGCCTTGCGCTAATCGCGCTGTCCAACGAATACTTTTTTCTGCCATTTTAGGGAATGCATCCTGGACAATCGTGATCAGTTTGCTCTGGATTCCATTGGTTCGGCCACTGATTCGATTGATGTGGTCAGAAGCCCGCTGAATCGCCAATCCCCGCAGTTGTTCCAGTTTTTTGGGAATAAAAAAATTCTGCAACGCTCGCTTGGCATTTTCGTTGGCATAGATTTTTCCTTGTGCCAACCGATCGATCAGCTCATCTGGCTCGACATCGATCACTTTCAATGTTGCTTGTTGGAAGAATGTATCTGGGACCGTCTCTTTGACTTCGATCCCAGTTACTTCTTCTACAATATCATTCAAGCTTTCAATGTGTTGGACATTGACCGTCGTATGCACATCAATACCGGCATTTAAAAGTTCTTCAATGTCTTGATACCTCTTGCGATTTCTTGATCCTTCAGCGTTCGTATGGGCCAACTCATCGATTAAGACAATCGCAGGCTGCTGCTGAATGATCGCATCGATATCTGGTTCAGTCAACGTGATCCCTTTGTATTGGATTTCTTTCAACGGAATCTGCGGCAAACCAGCCAGCAGACTATTGGTATCTGGACGATCATGGGGTTCGATGTAACCTATCACCACATCTTTGCCGAGGGCTTTTAGTTCCTGTGCTTCTAAAAGCATGGCGTAAGTTTTTCCTACTCCTGCAGCAAAGCCAAAGTACACCCGCAGCCGGCCTTTTTTTCGATTTTCTGCTTTCAATGTATCTACTGATGTTGGTCTATCCATGTTTGCCTCTCCCATCAACAATCACTTACAGTTTATCTAATGCTAAATTCAGTTCAAGCACATTGACAAATGTTCGATCAGAAAACCAATCTTTTTGTGTCTTTTCTTTTATTATAGCACGAATGGCTGTTTCCTTCTGTTGACGTTCTTTGGCGATGCGAGGTACTTGTATCTCGGCTGCAGCGACACTAATATGCGGATCTAATCCGCTGGCTGATGCAGTCACCAGATCAACCGGTACCTCTGTGATTTGATTTTCTCTTTGAAGCGCCGTCTTTCTGTCGGATACCAGTCCCTCTTGTTCCGCAGAGACCGGAGACAATTGGGAGACCGCATTGCTTCTGCCAGCAAAGTAGCCTGGTTGCAGGAACTGCTGACCAATCAGTGTTGAACCAACTACTTCTCCCTCTACCATTCGTTGACTACCATTGGCTTGGTTGGAAAATAGCAATTGACCGACACCAGTGATCACAGCAGTATACACCCCGCCAAAAAACAAAATACTAAACACCAAGAAACGCAATTGAGTCCCTAGAATCTTTTTCATTTCTGCATCCTTCTTTCAATTTATTCATAGTAGGAAAAAGCTTAGCACGATATCGATCAATTTGATAAAAATGAAAGGTGCGATCAATCCGCCTAGTCCATATACCAGTAAATTGTGGCGCAAAATTTGGCTGGCTGGTTTTTCTTTGTATTTGACTCCTTTTAGAGCTAATGGAATCAAAGCAACGATAATGACCGCATTGTAAATCACGGCTGACAAGATCGCCGTCAGTGGACTACCTAACTGCATCACGTTCAATTGCGCCAGTTCAGGATAGATGCCATAAAAAAGAACAGGGATCACGGCGAAATATTTCGCCACATCATTGGCAATGCTGAACGTCGTCAATGCACCACGAGTCATCAACAGCTGTTTACCGATTCGTACGACCTGCAGCAATTTGGTTGGACTGGAATCCAGATCGATCATATTGCCAGCCTCTTTGGCAGCCTGTGTTCTAGTGTTCATAGCCATTGCCACATCTGCTTGAGCCAATGCTGGTGCATCGTTGGTTCCGTCGCCGGTCATGGCAACTAAGTGTCCCTTTTCTTGGTATTGACGAATCAATTCCATTTTGTTTTCTGGCGTTGCTTCAGCGAGAAAGTCATCGACTCCCGCTTCTGCTGCAATCGCTGCTGCGGTCAACGGGTTGTCTCCTGTGATCATGATAGTTTTGATACCCATTTTCCGCATATCGGCAAAATTTTCCTGTACACCGTTTTTGACGATGTCCTTCAAATAGATGACCCCCATGACTTGGTCATTTTTGACAACTACCAACGGGGTACCCCCAGAGTGCGCCACTTTGGCTACGATTTGGTCACACTGTGGTGGGTAGGTACCGCCACGAGCGAGCACATATTTCTTGATCGTATCCGCCGCACCTTTACGAATTTGATCGCCACGATAATCCATGCCGCTCATCCGTGTTTTGGCACTAAAATCGATAAATTTCACTTCGGATTGTTCAAAAGCGCGTTCTCGAATCCCAAATTTTTCTTTGGCTAGAATAACAATACTGCGGCCTTCTGCCGTTTCGTCAGCTAATGAGGAAAGCTGCGCGGCATCTGCTAATTGTTCTTCACTAATACCGGCTACAGGTAGAAAGGCACTTGCCCGACGATTTCCCAGTGTAATGGTTCCTGTTTTATCCAATAACAAAATATCGACATCACCAGCCGCTTCGATGGCACGACCGCTCATGGCAATAACATTTTCTTTCGTCAGACGGCTCATTCCAGCAATCCCGATCGAAGAGATCAGTGCACCGATGGTCGTTGGGGCTAGACAAACGAGCAATGCAATAATCACGATACTAGAAAGCGCGGTTCCTTTTTGCGAAAGAATACTACTTAATTCCGTAAATGGGACTAATGTTACTGCCACCGCTAAAAAGATGATCGTCAATGTGATCAGAAAAATCTGCAGCCCAATTTCATTAGGCGTTTTTTTGCGTTGTGTCCCTTCTACCATTGAAATCATTTTATCCAAAAACGAATGTCCATTTTCAGACGTCACTCGAATGACCAAGCAATCGGAAACCACCGTTGTCCCGCCAGTGACTGCACTGCGGTCTCCACCTGATTCTCGAATTACTGGCGCTGATTCACCCGTAATGGCACTTTCATCTACCGAGGCAGCACCTTCAATGACGTCGCCGTCTGCCGGAATCTGTTGTCCAGAAACGACATAAACCAAGTCACCTTTTTTCAAATCTGATGACTTCATTTCGATGAACTGCTCTGATTGGATATCCTGTAAATCATTGATTTTGTAAGTCATGACGTCTTTTTTGGCTTGTTTTAAGCTATCTGCCTGAGCTTTCCCACGACCTTCCGCGACCGCTTCAGCAAAATTTGCGAACAGCAATGTGAGCCAAAGTAAGCTGGTGATCGTGATGGTAAACCACAATGGAATGTCAGATTGTTCAAAGCAGAGAACCGTCGCTGCGATGGCACCAATATAAACCACGAACATCACTGGATTTTTTATTTGTTGCCGCGGATCTAGTTTGAGAAATGCTTGCTTGATTGCCCAGCGATATATCTTTTTCATTTTATTCTTCTCCTTTTTATTTCAGTGTAAGAAAATCTGCGATCGGACCTAATGCCAATGCAGGTAGAAAACTTAATGCCCCGATCACTAAAATCACAATCATCAACATCGTGACGAATGTCGGATTGACGGTAGAAAGAGTACCGTCATTCACAGCTACTTTCTTCTTGCGTCCCATGTTTTCAGCCAAAAATAAAACGGCGATGATCGGAATATACCGAGAGAAAAGCATGAGTCCACTACCTAAGACATTCAAGAATGGGGTATCTGCTAACAACCCATTAAATGCACTTCCGTTGTTATTAGCCAATGATGTTGCTCCGTATAACAGCTCACTAAATCCGTGAGCCCCTTTGTTGGTCAACCATTCCAAAATATCCGGGTGCATCGCAAGCGCCATCGCCCCAAACAGCGTCAGCAGAAGCGGCGTCAAAATGACTAAACTTGCCATTTTGATATCAAAGGCTTCGATTTTCTTGCCTAAATATTCTGGTGTGCGTCCAACAAGCAGTCCGGCAATGAACACTGCTAAAAGCAGAAATGCTAACATCCCATAAAGCCCGCTACCGACACCACCAAAAATGATTTCCCCTAGTTGCATGAGAAACATCGGCACTGCACCGCCTAATGGAGTGAAGCTATCCAACATCGCGTTGACCGATCCATTGGAAGCTGCCGTGGTACTGACTGCCCACAAACTTGACCAGCCAATCCCAAAGCGAATTTCTTTGCCTTCCATATTGGCTGAACCAACGACATCGTTGAAAATCGGTCCATAGTTTTCACTGATCAATACACCTAAAAAAGCGGCAAATAGGAAGAACAGCGAAACAAATAAAATCGTTCGTCCTTGTTTCCAGTCTTTTACCCAAAAGCCAAAAGCAAAAATCAGCGCAGCTGGTAAAAGGAGAATGGCTAAATTCTCGATAAAGTTTGAAAAAATCGTCGGATTCTCAGATGGATAGGCCGAATTGGCCCCAAAAAAGCCGCCACCGTTCGTCCCTAACTGTTTGATAGCCACCTGACTAGCAACAGGGCCAAGATATAACCAAAGATTTTCTCCTTCCAAACTGTTGTAGGCCATTCCGCTACTGAAGGTTTGAACGACTCCTTGAGAGATCAATAAAATCGCAATGATCGTGGACAGTGGTAATAGGATATACAATAATCCGCGAACCATGTCTTGCCAAAAATTGCCTAAATAGGATTCTTTTTTCTGAACCAATCCACGAATGAATGCACAAAGAACAGCCAATCCAACTGCCGCCGACAAGAAATTTTGGACAGTCAAACCAAAGACTTGTGTACTATTGGATAGTGCCAACTCGCCAGAATATGCTTGCCAGTTCGTATTAGTGATAAAGCTGACAGCTGTATTAAGTGCTAAATCAAAAGACAGATTATCAACCTTTGCTCCACCCGGCAGCCAACCTTGAACCATTAAAAGTACCGTCAAAAACAGCAGCGAACTGATTCCTAGCCCTAATACACTGATCAAATAACGTTTTGCGGACATTTTTCGCTGACTTTCTGAACCGATCAACCGATAGAAACCCCGCTCGATCGGTTGGATAAAGCGGACGAAACGGGGCGTCTCCCCCGTCATGATCATCTTGATATAAAACCCTAAAGGGGCTGCTAAAATCAGTAATACAAAAAAGAAAAACAGCCCTTGAAAAACAAAGCTCATCATAACTCTTCCCCCTTGAACAGAAACCAAAATAGATAAAGCATCAATCCAAAACTCAAACATCCTAAAAGTAGTAACATCTTCTTCCTCTCCTTTGATCTTATCTTAAAAAAAATGTTGTAAAGATAGTATCAAGGTTCGCTGGATTTCTTTATATCTTCTTTATACGATGAGCTGTAACACAATCTGTCTGTTTACAGCGAATTAGCGGATTTATCTTCTTGCCCACCCTGTTATATTTGGTTATACTTGTCTCACTTAATCTAGAGAGGAGCAATCAATAATGCAGTTTACGATCTCGGGTCTGGTCTTAATCCCGTTATTTCTTGTTACTTGCTATTTGATTCTGCGTTACAATGCTGCTCAGCTTTCACTTTTTCAAAAAATAACGGTTGGAGCCTTTGTTTTCTATAATTTCGCTGTCCTTTACTTGACTTTTTTCCCTTTTCAAATCCAAACAGGGCTCTATGCCAATCAATCCGATTGGCTTAGTCGCATCAACTTCTCCTTAGCAGCAGATCTTTCGATACTCCCTAATCTCATTATGTTGGCGCCATTAGCTGTTTTTTATTATTTGATGGCTAACAAAACTTCTATTTTTCGAGCTGTTCTGCTGGAATTTTCGGTCAGCTTTAGTATCGAAGTACTGCAGTTTTTAAGCAATTATTTCCTAGGCGGCTGGCGAGGGGCAGATGTCGTGGATTTGATTGCAAATACCGTTGGGGCATTACTTGGTTATTTACTCAGTCGCTTTCTTTTCACTGTGCTGCCTGAGCGATCCTTTCTTAGAAAATTTATGCTTCATTCCCCTAGTGAGTCGTAAATCAACTATCGGAGCAAGCAAAAAAGAGCCCGTCAAAAGGCTCTTTTTCGTATCTGTCTATTCGAAAAGAAAATCTTGCAGTTTTATTAGATGGGTATTGCTGTTGCCGGAAATCAAGCAGATCACTTTGTTTAGCGATTTGTTGAAACGATCGTGGCACCAAAAGGCATCAATGCTAGACCCGCTAGTTTCAGCGACTGTTTCGCAAAAGGAATCCCAATAATCGTAATCGTTAAGAGAATGGCACTCATCAGATGAGCGATTGCCAAAGGTATTCCTGAAAAAATCAGCCACAGGATATTCAATAGCAAAGAAACCCCTGAACCACTATAGACAACTTCTTTTCCAAAAGGAGCCAATGATAAAGAAGCGAATTTAAAACACTGCAAACCAATCGGGATACCGATGATCGTCACACACCACAGACAACCGGCCAAAAACCACGAAATTGCACCAAGCAATCCACCAAAAATCATCCAAATCAGGTTTCCTAAACAACTCATACTCATCACATTCCTTTCCTTTGAAAAAAGCGGCCATCATAGATGACGACCGCCTTGCATTATCCTTCGTTCGTTTTTGATTACATTCATTTAGCCAACTGCTTATTCGTTAGAATTTCCGCCAAATACACCCGTGATCGAAGACCAAAGTCCACTGAAGAAGTTTTTAACATTTTCCCATAGTCCTTTGGATTTTTCTTCAATTTGTTTGCGGGCTTCTGAAAGATCCAACTCTTTGACAAAATCTTCAAAAATATTTTTGTCTTTCATGTCGCTCATCAATGTTGTCAATTCAGTAACTTGATCCGAAGTCACGATTCCCTCTAAACCATTGTCTTTCAATGCTTTTTCAACAGTTGCTTGAATATCGGATTGGGTCAATTCTGAGCCATCAGCTGTTTGGGCAGCTAGCTCTGTTTTCGCTTGTTCTTGTGCAGCATTCAGAGCTTCATCAGAATAGCCTTCTTTGTCTTTGTTTTCTTCTGTAATGGTTGATAAGACATCCATTTCATCTTGCGCAACACTGACACGATCTTGATTGATGATGCCGCCGGATTCTTCAACGATTTTGTAGACTCCTGCCAATGCCCCAGAACCGTCAATCGGTACAGCAGAAGCTACTGTTAGCTTAGCATCTGTGATCCCAGCAGTCAGTGCGGCATTTTGGTATTGTGCGGCAGTGATGCGGGTGATATTTTTAGGTGTCGCAATATCCACCGTGATTCCTTCGCCACTATCAAGGGTCTGCATGCGGACAGAACTATACACCGCCCAATCTTTAGTAAAGCCACCATCAGGGATATATTTCATTAAATCGGAACCTGAAGTCGTATAGATCGGTGTTTCTCCTTTGATCCCCAGTTGATCCAGGGTATAGTTTTCTTGCTCTTTTGTTAATGCATTACCAATGGCTACCGCATTGATCTGCAATTTTTCTTTACTATCCGTCGTAGAAGTCGCAGTTTCTGAGCTTGCTGTCTCTGAAGCTGCCGAAGACGAGGTTTCGATCGTTTGTGAGATTGCTGAGCGCCCTTCACTTGAAGTTGATTCTTCAGCAAATGCTAATGGTGCGGCAACTAAAACTTGGCTAGAAACCAAGAGAGTGGCTAAAATCATTTGTTTTTTTCTGATATTTTTTTTCATAGTATCCTCCATCTAACTATTTTCCTGTTTCTATTATTGTACTATAAGAGATACGTTTCGACCTACGGCTAGGGTCGGATTTGAAGGAAAATTTATGATCTACTTGTTTAATGAATCGAAAGGAATGTTTTTTTATCAGAAAAAATAGCCGGTTGAAAGGGAATCGTACTATCCATTGAACAATACAGCAGGGTCTAAATTCTAGTCTACGTTATAAAAATTATTTTCTTGTTCACTTCAACTTTTTTCTTTAATTCATATTTACATTCAATATTCAGAAAATACTGGCATTATAGGTAAAAAGAACTAGATAGATTATTATTCGAACTAAACCTTACAAAGTGGCAAAATTTATTTTACTACAGATAAGCAACTGAAAAGAGAATAAATCTAGAACCTTAATATTCAAAAAGACTTTGACATAGGTCTGATACTACTTTATTTCATATTAATCGTAAATCGTACCGTCTTATTTATCCGTATATATCTTTTTTTGTAAATTCACTCTGCTCTTACTTAAATAGATTGTAAATTAATCCAAAACGAATACGAGAGTGGAGCAATAATCAGATTTTCTTTTGACTATTGCTCCACTCTGGTATTTTTTATTACTAATTAATATTTCTCTGAAATATGTTACTCAAAAAATTAGTAATCTAAGGCCTTATAATATCGACGGATATCTAAAGGATGCTTGCGAACATTTTCTAAATGCACACTTAGTCTCATAAATGCTGATCTCATTACAATTGGCGATAGTATCCATCTAAACTTGTCACTTATTCCTACAAGTTCAAAGTCTTTTGTGTCAAAAACTGTCACTTTATTACTTACTCGATGAACAAAATTTTCTACACGATCCATTTGACCACGTGTTTTATCTTCTCCTTTAAGTAAAACAACAGGGATTTCTCTATCTATTACTTCCAATGTGCCGTGGAAAAAATCTGCCGCAGAGATTGGTCTTGTTGGCATCCATTGCATTTCTTCCATTATGCACATACCATAGCATACTGCCCAAGACTCTAAATTTCCTGAGCCAATTAGATAAGTGAGTGGTTCGTTCCAATACTTTTCTGCGTAATTTTCCATTGATTTATCTGCTTTTTTATACACATTGACAATATTGGAAGGCATAGATTTTAATTCATCCATAAACTTCTCATACTCTTCAAATTGTCCAGCTTTGTTCATAAATCTTAATAGTACACTATACCACCAGTAGTATTCAGCTCCAAAAGTATTCGCTAAATAATCTACTTTTTCTGCTAAAGGTGTATTTAACTGCTCTACATATCCTATGACTTTAGCTCCAACTTCATGAGCGATATCAATTGCTTTTTCCACTTCCACTGTATGCCCTGACAATGAAGCTATTACAACAACCGAATCTTTCGTAAAATTAGCATTTCCTTCATAAACAAAGTCTTGTGCGTTTTCCAGATATATTGGCAGCTGGCATCCCAATTGTTTTACTGTATGAACTACTTGATCTGCATACAAATAAGTTCCACCAATTCCTAGCAGGAAAATATTCTTATATCCATTATCGACGATTTCATCAACAATCTTTTCAACTTTCTTTACAAGATCAACCCCATTTTGATGTTCTTGGTAAATTCTTTCTTCATTAAAATTTAACATTGTCTTACTCTCCTTAGTTTAAAATTCCAAATTGGGCACAAATGATCCCAAAAATAGCTGTTCCTATAATCATCCATAAAACGTTTACTTTTTTCTTCAACAAATAATAGTAAAATCCAGTAATTCCTAAACTTAGCATTCCTGGTAAAATTCCATCAAGAATTTCTTGAAATCTAGTGGCCGACTCACCCTCTCCAATAGTCAATGGGGTTTGCACAACAACTAATTCATTTGTCATACCTCCAATCACCATAACTCCTAAAATTGCTGCTGCGAGCATGAACTTACTCATTAAGCCAGTTTTCTGAATTTTTTCTAAATAATTAGCTCCGAGTTCATAACCTTTGAATGAGCAGAAATAGCGCAAAATAAAAGCTGGTACATTAAATATGATTAAAAACAAAATTGGGCCTAGGATATTTCCTTGAGCAGCTAAAGAAGCTCCAATGCCGACTGCTAGTATACGAAGGGTTCCTAACATAATCGAATCTCCAATACCACTTAGAGGTCCCATTAGAGCTGCTTTAACAGCATTAATCGATGATGTATCAAAATCAGGATTTGTAGCATTCATTTCTTCCATAGCTAATGTTACTCCGCCTACAAAAGGTGAGATATGTGAGGTGATATTGAAAAACTCTAGATGCCTTTTTAATGCTTGAGCTAAACCATCTTTATCATCCTTGTAGATTTTTCTTAAACCTGAACTGATCATGGAACAAAAACCCATATGCATTTGTCGCTCATAATGCCAAGAAAATTCCATTGATAAAGAACGCCAAAACATTTTTCTAAGGTCTTTTTTAGTAATTACTCTATTTGTTTCATTAGAAGTCATCATCAATATCCTCACTTCCTTCAGCAAAAGCTACATCTGAATTTTTGCTTGTTGTAAAATTGATTTTCACAAAAATTGTAATTAACCCTATAATAGCTATACCCACTACTGGAATCTGGAAATAAGCGGATAACACAAATCCTAGAAAAAAGAACGGAACTACTTCTTTATTCATAACCATTCTAGCTAACATAGCAAAACCAATAGCTGGAAGCATACCGGTGGCAATAGATAGACCATCTGTAATTACTGAAGGTATAGCATTCACTACAGCCCCCATTTTTGAACTACCTAAAGAAAAACCTAAAAAGGTAATAATAAACAAAACTGTACAAGTAATAAATCCAGTAATCATATGAATCGCAGTCACTTTTGAAGCCTCACCTTTTTCTGCATAGTTATCTGCAACTTTGGCCATAAAAGGACGAACTAAAGTAAAAATAAAGTTATCAACTACTTGTGCCAATAGTGCTATTGGAAATGCCATAGTAAAAGCAATATCTGCACCTTTACCAACTGTTATCGCAAAAGCTGTACCTAATACACCACCTACAATTACATTCGGCGGAATATAAGCACCTACAGAGACCTGCCCCAAAAATGCTAACTCAAGTGTAGCTCCAATTGTTATTCCTAGTTGTAAATCTCCTAAAACTAGCCCAACTAATGGTCCTAATACAATGGGGCGTTGAATCATGTTTGTCCCTGTTGCTAAATCACACTTCCCTATAAAAGCAATACACCCCAATAAAAAAGCTTGTAGCATAAGTTTATTCTCCTTTCTAATTTATATTTTTCAAAATTGATACTGCCCTTATCGCTTTTTCGCCTGGAACCATCCGAATCTCTACATTCACTCCTAATTTGTCTAATTCTTTTATTATTTCTATTTCTGCCATTGTTATATTTACAGACTTAGAAATATTTTGTGTTCCATTTGTTGCCTTGGTTCCACCTAGATTAATTTCTTTTATATTTGGACAATTTTTGGCTAAGTTAAATGCGTCTTTAATTGATTCCACAACAATAAAGAGCTTATATTTATCTGTTACACCACTGTTGATAGCGTTAATAGAATCCTCAATATTCTTAATAACTAATTTTACTCCTTGAGGTTTCGCTAACTTTATGGTGGTTTTTCTGAGGTCATTTGTCGGCACATCATCATTGGCGATCAAGATACAATCTGCCCCTAAGCTTTGCGTCCAAGAAAATGCAACTTGTCCATGTAAGAGTCGGTGATCGACTCGTGTCAAAATAATCATGTCGTTCCTCCTAAAATTCTTCTTCTTCGATTTCTTTTGCTACACTCTCATTGCAGAACTGGATCATATCTTTCGAATTAGCCAACGTTTGGTGGATCGTTTCTGAGATGGCACCTCCTCCTTGAAGTTGTGTTGTCAATTCAATCAACAATGGCAAATTCAATCCTGCGATCAAGTAGAAATTCGGTTGTTGGATATAACGTAAAAATTCATTGTTCACACTGCCACCGAAAATATCTGTGATAACGATCATTTCGTGCTGTTTATAGGTTTCCATCAGTGTATCTATAGTTGCTGTTAGATCGAATGCTTCTTGAACATAACAATCAATGGCAATGACTGATTGTTTTTTTCCACAAATAAGTTCTAAAGAATGCAAGATTCCTGATGCAAATTTACCGTGTGATGCTAAAATAATGATTTGCTCCACTGCTTTCACCTCTCTTTGCGCCAAGTTACACTTTATTAAACGCAAAAAGCGTGCCAAAAACAGTGGCACGCTTTCCTTATCGATTAAAAATCCGCTTCAACCATTGAAGAATCAGTGTTTCCAAATAAAACATCATAGATATAGCAAACTTCAGATTCTGGTATCGCGACACTGTAAACCTTTTCAATGACACTAAACGCCTTTTTGATCTCTTTCAGCTGTTTTTCATGACACTGAAGCAGTGTGTCGCTGGCATGATAATTCTCAATGGCTTCATTTCGAATCAGTCGTTCGATCAAACAACTTGTATGGACAAACAACGCAAGCTTGCGGTCATTAGTGATTCTTTGCTGCCATATACGTTCCAGATTCCCCACAAAGAATTCCATTTGAGAAATCACTTTCTCTGTATCTAGAATCGTCACAGATTGAATCACTCGATCCAGCGAAAAGTTTCTTACTAATTGATTGTTCACATACGCAATCATCTCTTCATCCAATTCTTCTTTCAGCCAACTTAATAGCACTGCTGTACCTGCGCCAGAAATCAGTTCTTCTAAAGAAATAAAAGGAGCCAGCTCTTGACGAGGTTTGTTGGTTCCTACAACACCAACAATGTCATACGATGTCAAAGCCTGTTTGACATGTTCCCTATTTTCCAACTGATTGAACTCATAAGGGAGAATTCGAATCTGTAAATGATCTGGAATGCTCTTTTCTAATAAATTTGAGATTTGAACCGCAGTTCCAATCCCTGTTGAACACGTTGTGATGACAACTTTCTCTTTTTTCGTTTGCGGAAGAATAATCTCCCATTCATTTTGACTGTAGGCATTTACCCGTTCTGGAATTTCCCTCAGCGAAACATTTTGCTGGATACATTCCCCCACAGCGATGGCTACACTTGTCGTTACATTGTTCATCATGACGATTGGAACCGTCAATTCTGGAATATACTGATAGATTTCTTTCAACGAACCCATGTCGAACAAGACCACTAGTCCATTAGATACATCATTTTTTTGAATATATGCGGTGACCCTTTCTGCAATTTGCTTGGGCGTGACATCTAATGGCATATCGAAAGACTGAAAAACCGATTCATTCAACAAACGATTCGCTACATTCGCAATGCTGCTGGCAGTTGCGTAGCCATGAGCCACGATGATACTTCTCGGAAGCAATGAATCTTTGGTATACCCCATATCGTTGATATAGAGTGTAAAGATAATGCGATCCATACTGGTTAACTCGATATCCAATGCTTTTTGTACTAGCCCTAACAGATTTTCGGTGTAGCGATCACTTGTCGAATAATGCTTTTTAACGCTCTTCAGTAGGTTCTCTGTCAATAAAAGTTTGTCTTGATCATCCGGCAGCCACTCCACATTTCGCCGCAGCCATAAATAATAACTGATCGTATAAACCATGCTGCCGTTAAAGCTGATTTGGAAGGAATGTTCAATCTGTTCCATCATTCGCTGGACATGCTCGGTCACAAAAATCATCGTCCGCTGCTTTTGTTCTTGCTTATGATCAAACAATAAATTTTCGAATAGTCTTTCAATCACTTTAGAAATAGGATCAGCTGCAGCTGTAAAATCCTGTCCTGCCTGGACATAATTGAGCAGGATCTGTTCATATGTTTGAATGATCTTTTGTTGTTCTGGCTCACTTTCGGCAGTCAGCTGCTGGATTTGCGTTTGCCCATCGATAAGAATCGATTGCGTCGTCGCTGACTCATTGGGTTCATCTGTCAATTGCAGTAAATGTTCTGGTAAATGATAGACCGTGACTGCTATTTTTTTGGCTTTCCGCTTTAGACTAGCAGTATAGCTTTTGGCAGTAATAATCTTGATCGTACTTTTCAATTCACCGACATTCCCAGAAAAATGACTCGTCGTTAACATTTCGATCACTTGAGGTGAGAGTTCTAACGGCAAACCGATGCGCTTTTGCTCTTCAAAAAATGCTTGCAAGATCAGTTGCTTCCGTTCAGAAATCGTTCGTTCTTCCAAAGCAGGCAATGTCGCTTGGATCGGGATTCGCCGCAAAAAAGTTGTTAGAAAAGTTTGTTTCAAATCTTCTGTCGTTGCAAACACCAACCGACAATCCACCGTGACTGGTCGTCTTGTATCCCCCATTCGATAGATGACACCTTGATCCAGAAAAGTGAATAATTTTTCCTGTCCTTCAGCATTCAACCGATGAACTTCATCGAGAAACAAGACACCGCCATCTGCTGCTTCAAAAGCACCAGCACGATCTTCCTCTGCGCCGGTAAAAGCCCCTTTGACATGTCCAAATAAATTACTAGTCAATAGCTCTTGGTTGTTGGCGTACTGTGCGCAATTGATGGTGATCAAAGGCGCATCGACCTCCAATAATTCATTGGCCACACAATAGTGATGGAACATTTTTACCAGAAAACTCTTCCCCGTCCCACTTTCCCCCGTCAGTAAGAAGGGAAGCCCACCATTTGGATAGAAGGCGGCCATCTTGATCTGTTCAATGACTTCTGCCAGACTGCCTTTGCTGCCGATCACACTGGAAAAGAAATCTTCTTTTTGATCAAAAAAAGGTTTTTCCGCCGCAACAGCAGCCAGACTCTCGTATACGTTTTGTGTTAAGGGGTAGTTTTGGCTCTCAAATGCCTGCTTATGAAAAAAATAAACGGGTCGGGTCGCAATTTTCACTAAACGACCTTCTTCCGTTAGCTGATTCAAATAGTGACTGATCGTGTTTCTCTTGACTGAAAACTTCTCGGCAATATCTTTCGCTGTAAAGATATCGCTTACATTTTCTGCAGAGAAAAAAGCCGTCTGGTTTTGCAAGTAAGCAAGTAATTGTTCTTTCATCGCTGTTCTCCTTGTCCTCTTTCTCCGTTTATCATAGCTTACGATTCTTAAAAAGCCAAGAGGAGTCAATGCGTTTCCTAATTCATAAATTCTTTTACGAACAGTCGATTCAGAGAAAAAATTGTTA
>NZ_JBDGBK010000071.1:0-16688 GCF_040910045.1 Enterococcus sp. RTP21361st1_A6_RTP21361_211029
GGATTCTTGCGTAGTGAGCGTTCTTTGGTCCAAACAATTGGTCGAGCTGCTCGGAATTCTGATGGTAAAGTGATCATGTATGCGGATAAAATGACTGACTCTATGCAGCGAGCGATTGATGAAACAAGTCGCCGCCGCAGTATCCAAGAGGCGTATAATAAAGAGCATGGCATCGAACCAAAAACGATCATTAAGGAAATTCGCGATTTGATCGCTATTACGAAAGTTGCGGAAGAGTCAGGCGATTATACAACCACTTCGTATGAAGACATGACTCGTGAAGAGAAAGCAACTCTCTTATTAAAACTGGAAAAAGAAATGAAAGATGCCGCAAAAGCATTAGACTTTGAAACTGCAGCTACTTTACGAGACACGATCTTGGAATTGAAAGCAGCTGAGTAAAAGGAGACAAGAGAATGGCAAATGATAAAATCGTAATCCATGGCGCTCGCGCACACAATTTAAAGAACATTGATGTGACGATTCCTAGAGATAAACTGGTTGTTGTGACCGGTTTGTCTGGTTCAGGAAAGAGCTCTTTGGCGTTTGATACCCTTTATGCAGAAGGACAGCGGCGGTATGTGGAAAGCTTGTCTGCATATGCACGACAATTTCTAGGACAAATGGATAAGCCAGATGTGGATAGTATCGATGGACTGAGTCCAGCGATCTCCATTGATCAGAAAACGACGAGTAAGAATCCTCGCTCAACGGTCGGTACGGTGACCGAGATCAATGACTATCTGCGTTTGCTGTACGCCCGTATTGGACACCCGATCTGCCCGAATGATCATATTGAGATCACTAGTCAATCAGTGGAACAAATGGTCGACGAAGTACTGGCATTGCCAGATCGGACAAAGATCCAGTTGTTGGCACCGATCGTTTATCAAAAGAAAGGCCAGCACAAAAAAGTTTTTGAAATGATTCAACGAGAAGGGTATGTGAGGATTCGAGTAGACGGTGAAATCTATGATGTTTCTGAAGCGCCTGAACTGGAAAAAAATAAAAAACACGACATCGCCATCGTGATTGACCGGGTCGTTGTCAAAGAGGGCATTCGTTCGCGATTGTTTGATTCTTTTGAAGCCGCATTACGTTTGGCAGATGGCTACGCTGTAGTAGATGTGATTGGTCAAGAAGAGATGTTGTTTAGTGAACACTATTCTTGTCCTTATTGCGGCTTCACAGTAGGCGAGTTAGAACCACGTTTGTTTTCTTTCAATGCACCTTTTGGGGCTTGTCCGGATTGTGATGGATTAGGGGTAAAATTAGAAGTTGATACTGATCTAGTGATTCCTGATACTAGCAAAACGTTGCGTGAAGGTGCAATCGTTCCTTGGAATCCCATTAGTTCACAATATTATCCACAAATGCTGGAACAAGCTTGCTTGGAATTCAATATTGAGATGGACACGCCTTTTGAAGAATTGCCAGAAGAACACCAAGCAATTATTTTGAATGGTTCCAATGGCGAAATGTTCCATTTTCATTATGAAAATGATTTTGGCGGTGTACGGGACGTTGAAGTACCCTTTGAAGGAATTCTTCCTAATATCAAACGTCGCTATCATGAAACCAATAGTGATTTCACCCGGGAACAAATGCGTCTGTACATGACAGAATTGACCTGTAAAACCTGTCATGGCTACCGGCTAAACCCGCAAGCATTATCCGTCAAAGTGAATGGCAAGCATATTGGTGAACTTAGTGAGATGGCAATTAACAACGCCTTATCATTTGTCGAAAAATTAACGCTCTCTGAACAAGAAAAGATGATCGCAAAACCGATCGTCAAAGAAGTGGATGACCGGTTAAGCTTTTTGCGCAATGTGGGATTGGATTATTTGACTTTAAGTCGGGCTTCTGGCACTTTGTCCGGGGGCGAAGCTCAACGTATTCGCTTAGCGACACAAATTGGTTCCAATCTTTCTGGTGTGCTTTATATCTTGGATGAACCTTCGATCGGTCTTCATCAGAGAGACAATGACCGCTTATTGGATTCATTGCGTAAAATGAGAGATCTTGGCAATACATTGATTGTGGTCGAACATGATGAAGACACCATGCGTTCTGCCGATTATTTGATTGATGTAGGTCCGGGAGCTGGACATGCTGGCGGCGAGATCGTTGCAGCAGGGACCCCAGAGGAAGTTGCGGCTAATGAACATTCGCTGACTGGACAATATCTTTCAGGAAAACGGGAGATTCCAACGCCGGCAGAACGTCGAGCAGGAAATGGACAGTCCATTCGCTTGACTGGCGCAGCTGAGAACAACTTGAAAAATGTCAGCGTTGATTTTCCTCTTGGAAAGTTTATTGCTGTGACTGGGGTATCTGGTTCGGGAAAATCAACATTAGTGAATGAAATTTTGAAAAAAGCTTTAGCACAAAAAATCAACCGCAATTCGAACAAACCGGGAAAATATAAGAAACTAACCGGATATGAAGCAATCGAAAAGCTAATCGACATTGACCAAAGTCCCATCGGGCGAACCCCTCGAAGTAATCCGGCAACTTATACAAGTGTTTTTGACGACATTCGTGATTTGTTTGCAAAAACCAATGAAGCCAAAGTCCGCGGTTATAAAAAAGGTCGCTTCAGCTTTAATGTCCGCGGCGGTCGCTGTGAGGCGTGTAAAGGAGATGGGATCATCAAGATCGAGATGCATTTCTTGCCGGATGTCTATGTTCCTTGTGAGGTTTGCCACGGCAAACGATACAATTCAGAAACCCTCGAAGTGCATTACAAAGGGAAGAATATAGCAGAGATCCTTGAGATGACGGTCGAAGATGCTGTCGAATTCTTCAAACATATTCCTAAGATCCATCGAAAATTACAAACGATCGTTGATGTAGGTCTAGGGTATGTCACGATGGGGCAACCGGCAACCACTTTGTCAGGTGGGGAAGCACAGCGAATGAAACTTGCCAGTGAACTCCACAAAAATTCTCATGGAAAAAGCTTCTATATATTAGATGAACCTACAACTGGTTTGCATACGGATGATATTGCTCGTTTATTGAAAGTCTTGGAGCGTTTTGTTGATGCAGGGAATACAGTTCTAGTGATCGAGCATAATCTTGATGTGATCAAATCAGCAGATCATGTGATTGATTTAGGTCCAGAAGGCGGCGAGGGCGGAGGAACGATCCTTGCAACTGGTACACCTGAAGAGATAGCAGCAGTTCCTGAAAGCTATACCGGAAAATACCTCAAGAAAGTCTTATGAGAGAGGTAGGATAAAGGCGGAGATAAAGGGGATTTTAGCAAAATTTAATATTTACTGTAATAATTCTGCAAATTCTCAAATAACTCTTGTAATGCACCGTTTATTTGTTAAAATAGCAATAGGTAAATGTCTATTCGTAACAGAATAAACGACCTATAAGTTCTATCCGTTCAAAGAAGAGGAAGGCAATCAGAGGTACATACTTTGATTGCTTTTTTCTTTATGGTATTATAGGTCTGTTGTAACAAAGTAAATAGGTAAAAATCTAAATTTATATATGCAAAAGAGAGAGTGGTTTTATGAATCCGGAAAAATTCGTTCCTATTTTGTTAGGAAGCGATATGAATGTCTATGGTATGGCAAGAGCCTTTCACGAAGCATATGGCATCCAGTCAATTGCTTATGCTGGGACACAGCTTGCCCCCACCCGCTATAGCAAAATCGTCAAGGTCAATCAAGTAGCAGGATTTGATCATGATCCTGGTTTTTTAGATACATTGATTGATTTGGCAAAAACCACTTATAACGATCCCTCTATGACTTATTTGTTGATTCCTTGCGGGGATGGTTATGCTGAATTGTTAGCGAAACATAAAGCAGATTTAGCGTCATATTACACATTTATTGCGAATGATTATTCTTTGTTGAAACGATTGATCAATAAAGTGAGTTTCTATGAAGTGTGTGAAGAGTTTGGCTTACCTTATCCAAAAACTTTTATTTTGACACCAGATCTATTAGAGGATGGCCGCTTTACTCAAGAACTGCCATTTGAGTTTCCCGTGGCATTGAAACCGGCAAATAGTGTCGCTTGGTTATCTGTTGATTTCGAAGGACGGAAGAAAGCCTTTATTATTGAAGATCGTGCCGAGTTCGATAAGATTGTTGAGCGGATTTATCAAGCTGGCTATAATTACGAGATGATCGTGCAAGATTTTATTCCAGGGGATGACAGCAATATGCGTGTGCTGAATGCCTATGTTGACAAAGACCATAATGTACGAGTGATGGCATTGGGTCATCCACTTTTAGAAGATCCAACTCCTGGAGCAGTCGGCAATTACGTGGTTATTCTGCCGGATGAAAACCAACAAATCTATCAAATGATTTCGACGTTCTTAAAACAAATTCAATATGTTGGCTTTGCCAATTTTGATTTGAAATATGATAGCCGAGATGGGCAATACAAATTATTTGAAATCAATCTTCGTCAGGGGAGAAGTAGCTTTTTCATCACATTAAGTGGATTGAATCTTGCTAAATTTCTGACAGAAGACTTAGTATTTGATGTGCCTTTCCAAGAAACTGTTTATGGGAAAGCATATGCTCCAACAGCGAAGCTTTGGTTGGGTGTACCGAAAAACATCTTTTTGGATTATGCCAATGAAAATGAAGAAAAAGAACGGGCTAAAAAGCTGCTAGCCGAAAATCGCTGGGGGACTACCGTTTTTTATGACAAAGATCTCTCCATCAAACGTTGGATTCTACTAAAAAGAATGTTCTATCTTTACAACAAACGATTTAAACTGCATTTCCATTCGAAAGAAGGCTAGTCTATGGAAAACTTCTTTAGTATCTTAGGTGGAATGGGAACGATGGCGACTGAAAGTTTTGTACGAATCTTGAACCGTCGAACCGTTGCTCATAAAGACCAAGATTATTTGAACTATGTGTTATTCAATCATGCGACAGTGCCAGATCGCACTGCGTATATCTTGAACAACGATTTAGAAGATCCTGTTCCTTATTTGCTTGATGACATCGCTAAACAGAACTTATTACAGCCAAATTTTATTGTACTGACATGTAATACTGCGCATTATTTCTTTGATCAGTTGCAAGAAGCCACACCGATTCCGCTACTTCACATGCCGCGGGAAGCTGCTAAATCTTTGCAAAAAGAAGGTGTTACCGGGAAAGTGGCCTTTTTAGGAACAGAAGGTAGTATCAAGGCTGGGATTTATGAAGCCGAGTTACGTGCTTGTGGCTTTGATGTCTACTTGCCTGAGCCGCAATTACAACAAAAAGTAAATACATTGATTTATGATCGGATCAAAGAATCTGATACATTAGACCAAGATCTTTATTTTGAGATCTTAGAAGAAGTAACACATAAAATTGGTTGTGAGAAAGCTGTCCTAGGCTGTACCGAACTTTCATTGATGGAAGAATTCACGGAAAATAATCCTTATCCGGTAGTCGATGCGCAATCGATTTTAGTCGATCGAACAATTGAAAAAGCGTTAACTTATCGAAATTGAGCGAGGCATTGACATGGGAGTCAACTCTCATGTTGATGCTTTTTTTGTGCGGTAGTGTTTAAATGATACGCCCGGCATGATATACTGTTAATGAGTGAGGAAGGAGTTTTACGATGACAGAAGTAGATAATTTAGAACTAGTGATCATCACTGGTATGAGTGGAGCAGGAAAAACCGTTGCTATTCAAAGTTTTGAGGACATGGGCTATTTTTGTATTGACAACATGCCGCCGAGTTTAATTCCTAAATTCTGGGAATTGATCAAAGAGTCAGGGAAAGTGACCAAAATTGCATTGGTCGTTGATTTGCGTTCGCGTTCCTTTTTTGAAGAAATCCAAAGCATGCTGATCGATATCGAGAATACTCGATTCATCGATACAAAAATATTGTTCTTAGATGCTACAGACAATGAGTTGGTTTCTCGTTATAAAGAGACACGCAGAGCCCATCCCCTTGCGATGGACGGCTTAATAACGGAAGGGATCCGTAAAGAGCGTGCGATCTTGGAAGACTTGAAGACAAAAGCGAATATCGTGATCGACACGACAACTTTAACACCAAGACAGCTGCGAGAAAAGATCAATCAAGAATTTCGTTCTTCCCATGAACATGGATTTCGGGTGGAAGTTGTTTCCTTTGGCTTCAAATACGGATTGCCTATCGATGCGGATATCGTGATGGACGTGCGATTCTTACCAAACCCACATTATATACCCGAATTGCGTCCGCTAACGGGAAAAGATGAAACCGTATATGACTATGTCATGTCTTTTCCAGAAACTGAAGAGTTTTATCAGCAATTTGAGACATTGCTTGAAACTATAATGCCTGGGTATATCAAAGAAGGAAAAAGCAGTTTGACGGTCGCAATTGGTTGTACGGGCGGACAACATCGTTCGGTCGCTTTATCTGAACGGATCAGCGCTGCTTTAGCAAAAAATTACAAAGTCAATGTGACCCATCGTGACAAAGATAAGCGCAAAGAGACGGTGAATCGATCATGAAAATGAAAACCTATCGAATCCGTAAACCTAAGATCGTTGTCATTGGGGGCGGAACTGGCCTGCCGGTCATTTTAAAAAGTTTGCGGAATCAAGGTGTTGATATCACAGCAATTGTGACGGTCGCAGATGATGGTGGCAGCAGTGGTGAGATCCGCAACCTAGTTTCGTCTATTTCGCCTCCAGGTGATTTGCGCAATGTGCTGGCTGCTTTGTCAGATATGCCGCAACTCTATAATGATATTTTTCAGTATCGGTTCAAGAAAGAAGACAAATTTCTTGCAAACCATGCCTTAGGTAATTTGATCATTGCCGCCATTGCGGAAATGCGCAACAGTACCTATGAAGCGATCCAGATACTTTCAAAAATCATGCACATTGATGGCCATGTCTATCCCTCTTCTGACCAACCTTTAATTTTGCACGCTGTTTTTAAAGACGGGACAGAAGCAGTGGGAGAATCCAAAATTGCCTTGGATCGTAAAACCATCGATCACGTGTTTGTGCGGAATCAAGATGACGAAAATGAACCCAAAGCTGCACGTAAAGTTGTGACGTCGATATTAGAAGCTGATATGATCGTATTAGGACCGGGTAGCTTGTTTACGAGTATCTTGCCGAATTTGATGATCAGTGAGATCGGACAGGCGTTGCTAGAAACGGCAGCGGAGACTGTTTACATCTGCAATATCATGACGCAAAAAGGGGAAACAGAACACTTTACTGATGCAGATCATGTTCGAGTTTTGCATCAACATTTAGGGAAGTCTTTTATTGATACCGTGTTAGTCAATACAGAGAAGGTCCCAGAAGGCTATATGGATCCAGAAATCTACGATGAATACCTTGTCCAAGTGAAACATGACTTCCAAGGACTGCGGAATGAAAGTTGTCGCGTGGTTTCAGCGGATTTCTTAGAGTTACGTGATGGCGGTGTCTTTCATGACGGTGATAAAGTGATCGATGAATTACTGCGGATCGTCTACGGTGCCAAAATCTAGAAAGGAGGCGACGCTATGTCCTTTGCAGCAGAAGTCAAAAAGGAACTGACATCACTAGAAGTACATCGGGAACATGCAAAAGCAGAATTAGCTGCTTTGATACGAATGAATGGATCGTTAAGTATTAACAACCAGCAGTTCGTTCTCAATGTGCAAACAGAAAATGCTGCCATTGCTCGGCGGATTTATTCCTTATTGAAAGATCACTACAATGTCCGAAGTGAGCTGTTGGTTCGTAGAAAAATGAAGTTGAAAAAGAACAATGTTTACATCGTTCGCTTAAAACAAGAGACCAAACGTGTATTGCTAGATTTAGATATTATGGATGGATTGATGTTTCATAGTCATGTATCGGATGAAATTATGGGGAATGCCCAAAAAATGCGTTCCTATTTACGGGGGGCATTTATGGCATCAGGTTCAGTCAACAATCCAGAGACCAGCCGCTATCATTTGGAAATCTATTCGATCTATGAAGAGCACAATCAAGATATCTGCGATATGTTGAACTATTATGGATTGAATGCGCGAGCCCTTGAACGACGAAATGGCTTTATTTCTTATTTAAAGGGCGCAGAAAAAATTGCCGATTTTCTCACATTGATCGGCGCGACCAATTCGATGCTCAAGTTTGAAGATGTTCGGATTGTCCGCGACATGCGCAATTCAGTCAATCGTTTGGTGAATTGTGAAACAGCAAATATGAACAAGACCATCGATGCAGCTTCCAAACAGATTGACAATATTGAATTTATTCAACAACGGGTGGGGCTGGGAGCTCTTCCAGAGAAGCTGCAGGAAATTGCAGAATTGCGATTGGAACATCCTGAAGTCAGCTTGAAGGAGTTGGGAGAGATGATTCCTTCTGGAGCGATCTCCAAATCAGGCATCAACCATCGAATCCGTAAAATCAATGAATTTGCGGATCGTTTGCGAGATAAAGTCAGTTAAACTAACCTGTGCCACAGGTCATAACAAGACAACAGTTGAAGGGATAGAATGAAGCTAAAACGGCTAAGTATCAAGTAGTTTTGGCTTCGTTGGACCGCACGTGCGAGTCGATTATCCTTCAAGAGTGGGTTGCTGTTAGAACTGTGGCACAGGTTTTATTCATTGATCAATTGTGTCAACTCATCCGCTGAGATTGATTCATCGAAAATGTGACTGCCTACGATAACGGTCGGCACAAATTGAATATTTGCTTTTCGGGCTTCTTCCACGATTTCACCAGCATACGTGGAATGGTTATGTTCGGTTAATCCTAGCTGGTTTTGCGCAAATTCTGCAACCTCCTCTAAAGTTAAATGTCCCCATTGATCTTGTGTTTGATAGATTTTAGTAATATCTGCGATCGTTTGAGCAGGATTATCCGTTGCTACAAACCGATGCATCACATTTCCCCGTTGAAGAGACTCTTTTTCTTTATCGAATAATTTGATCACTCGTTGAACTTTTCCCGCAGCAACAGCTTCGGTTAGGATCGGCAATGACTCTTCAAACCATTTGCGGCAATAAGGACAACGAAGATTCATGAATTCAATGATTGGCTTAGCATTTTCATCACCAATCTTGATTCCAGTAGTCGTATTTGTTTCTTTAGCTTTGATAATTGAAATATCCATGTTTCATCCTCCTTTTTTTTAAGTTTAACAGAATTTCAACTAGAAAGAAAAGGAGAAACAACCAAATGAAATTTGTGAAAAAATCTTAGATTAGATAGAAACTGTATCGTTTGCTCTTTCACTAAATCGCTGCTATTTTGATTTGCAGTATTTATTCAAGTAGATTTTTCAGCTATAATGGATTGTGTGAGAATGCTCAAAATGGAAGATAAAGGAAGTTAGAGAGATGCGCAAGAAAAAAACAATGGACGGAAATACAGCGGCAGCCTACATTTCTTATGCTTTTACAGAATTAGCCGCAATCTATCCTATTACCCCTAGTTCAACAATGGCGGAATTGGTAGATCAATGGTCCGCCAGCGGAAAGAAAAATATTTTTGGACAACCAGTGAAAGTGGTTGAAATGCAGTCAGAAGCCGGAGCAGCTGGTGTAGTACATGGTTCATTAAAGACTGGGGCTTTAACGACGACTTATACAGCTTCGCAAGGATTGCTGTTGATGATTCCAAATATGTACAAAATCGCGGGAGAACGTTTGCCTGGCGTATTTCACGTTGCCAGCCGAGCAGTCACTACGAATGCATTGAATATTTTTGGTGACCATACAGACGTGATGGCGGCTCGCCAAACAGGCTTTGCGATGTTGGCGGAAAGCAGTGTTCAAGAAGTTATGGATCTTGCACCTGTGGCTCATTTAGCGGCGATTGAAAGTGGGATTCCCTTTCTGAATTTCTTTGATGGTTTTCGAACCAGCCATGAAATCCAGAAGATTGATGTACTTGAATACAGTGAATTGGCTCAATTGATTGATCAAGAAAAATTAGCAGCTTTTCGCGAAAAGGCAATGAATCCAAACCATCCAACGGTTAGCGGAACGAATCAAAACCCCGATATTCATTTTCAACAGCGAGAAACGGTCAATGCCCATTACGATGCGTTACCGGCAACAATTCGCAAATACATGAAAGCCATTAATGATTTGCGCGGAACCAACTATGATTTGGTCGATTATTATGGCTGTGCTGATGCAGAAGAAGTAATTGTAACAATGGGTTCTTCGGCTCAGACTGTACAACAGACGGTGGATCATTTGCTCAAACAAGGAAGAAAAGTCGGGGTCTTGACAATTCATTTGTATCGACCATTTCCATTGGAAGTCTTTTTGGAAAAACTTCCATCAACGGTCAAAGCAATTGCCGTTTTAGACCGTAGCAAGGAGCCGGGAGCAAACGGTGAGTCTCTGCTTTTAGATGTCCAAAGTGCCCTTTATGATGCAGCGATCCGGCCAGCTGTCATTGGTGGTCGCTATGGATTGGGTTCAAAAGATATAACGCCAGATCAAATCGTTGCTGTATACGAAGAACTGACGAAAACAAAAAGTGAGCAAAAAAGACGGTTTACGATTGGGATCATGGATGATGTTACCCATCTCTCGTTGAACACGGAAGCTACTTTGGACTTGACCAATCCCAATACATTTCAGGCGAAATTTTGGGGATTTGGCTCCGATGGAACCGTGGGTGCCAATAAATCAGCGATCAAAATTATTGGCGATCACACAGATAAGTATGTTCAAGGTTATTTTTATTATGATTCCAAAAAATCAGGAGGATTAACAGTCTCCCATTTGCGTTTCGGAGACACACCGATCCGCTCGACTTATTTGATCGAGCATGCTGACTTTGTCGCATGCCATACCCCTGCGTATCTGCATACATATGATTTGCTGAAGGGGCTAAAAAAAGGCGGTACCTTCCTACTAAATACCACCTGGAATGAGCAACAAATTGCAACTAGTCTTCCTAAACACATCAAGCGTTACATTGCAGAAAATGACATCCGTTTTTATACCATCAATGCCATGCAATTAGCAATGGAGACTGGGCTCGGCAGACGCATCAACACGGCAATGGAAACTGCCTTTTTCTATTTGTCTGATATTATGCCTTTCGACGAGGTTCTGCCGATTTTAAAAGCGGAGGTATTAAAGAATTACGGACATAAGTCCATGGAAATTGTCGAAAAAAACTATTTAGCGATTGATCGGACCCTTGAATTGCTTTACGAGATTCAAGTGCCAGCTGAATGGGCCTTCATTGATGTGCCTGAACGGAAATCAACTGCAACATCCCGTTATGTTCGGGAGATCGTTGAGCCAATCAATCGACAGGAAGGCAATCAATTATCAGTGGGGACGCTCGTTCGGAATCAAATGACGGAAGGAGCGATGCCTCTAGGGACCACTGCAGTGGAAAAACGAGGGATTGCTTTAGAAGTGCCAGAATGGTTATCCGACCGTTGTACGATGTGCAATGAATGTGCATTTGTTTGTCCGCATGCAGCGATTCGACCTTTCTTAGTGGATGAAGATGAACTGACAGAGGCACCAGAAGGGTTTATTGTTCGAGAAATGCGAGGAAAAGATGGTCAGAAGTATCGAATCCAAGTTTCAATTGAAGATTGTACTGGCTGCGGGCTTTGTGTTGAAGCGTGTCCCGCAAAGGACAAAGCTTTGGTCATGAGCTCTTATGAAAGCCAAAAAGAGCAAGCAATGAATTGGGCCTTTGCTATGACACTACGTCAGAAAGAGAATCCGGCAAAACCGGGTACCGTAATGGGCACCCAATTCAATAAACCGCTTCTAGAATTTTCAGGAGCCTGTGCAGGATGTGGCGAAACTCCGTATGTCAAACTGTTGACTCAAATGTTCGGAGACCGCATGATGATCGCAAATGCCACCGGCTGCTCATCGATTTGGGGCGGCGCTGCTCCGGTGTCTCCTTATACGACCAACGACCAAGGGCAAGGACCGGCATGGTCCAATTCACTATTTGAAGACAATGCCGAATTTGGTTATGGGATGTTTCTAGCAAATCAAACACGAAGAGAAGCCTTAGCAGCAAAAATGCAGGCAGCCTTAATCACTGTTCCGATAGATCTACAAGGGATTATGCAAGACTGGATCGATCATCGGGAAGAAAGTGCAGGAAGCCAACAGAGGGCGGCAAAATTACAGGCTGCTTTACAACAAGAAATTCATCAACAGCCAAGTTTGCAAGCGATTCTTGACGACAGCGACTTGTTTGTAAAGCCAAGTCAATGGATGATTGGTGGCGATGGTTGGGCTTACGATATCGGATTTGGCGGAATCGATCATGTCTTGGCCTCAGGCGCGGATGTAAATATTCTAGTTTTAGATAATGAAGTCTATTCAAATACTGGCGGGCAAGTCTCTAAAGCAACCCCAACTTCAGCGATTGCTAAGTTTGCAGCTAGTGGGAAATATGTGTCGAAAAAAGATTTAGGGATGATGGCTATGACATATGGTCATGTATACGTGGCGCAAATTGCTTCCGGAGCCAATCAAATGCAGACGATCAAAGCTTTCGAAGAAGCGGAGAAATTCCCTGGACCATCTCTGATCATTGCTTATACACCATGTATCACCCATGGATTAGCAGGTGGCATGAGACAATCCATCAAAGAAGCAAAAGAAGCAGTGGCTTCCGGTTATTGGTCTCTATACCGTTACAACCCATTAATGACTGAAAAAGGTAAGCCAGCAATGACACTAGACTATAAAAAACCTGATTTTTCGTTGATGCCAACGTTTATGAAAACACAGGTTCGTTTTTCAGCCTTAGGTGCAGCTAACCCAAGTGCTGCAAGTGCATTATTCACAAAAACAGTCTTGGATGCCAAAAACCGTTTCTATAATTATGCGCGTCTTGCTGGGCAAGAAGAAAAGATTCGAGCAAAATTAGAAAAAGAGCCATTGTCTGAAGCAGAACCTCAATCGGTGGAAAAACAAGGAGAATCTGTTAGAACTAAACAGCGTAGATCAGTCTCTGATCCTGAAGTCGAAGCAGTTCGCGCGGCAAGAAGAGCTGCCAGAGCGGAGCGGAGAAAAAAATCAGAATAGGCAAGTGTCACAGCTCTAGCCAGTATCTGGCAGAGCTGTTTTTTTAAGCTCCATTACGTAAAGATCAACCGTGTTATCCAATAATCGAGAGTCCAGAAAAAAGTGAGATTTTTTTTGAAAAAATGAGATAAATTTGCTTTTTTTCAACGTGTTAAAAGAAGTCCTATGTTATACTATTATTTGAAGTCTTAAGAATAAAGGAAGGCTGTTTATGTCGATGAATTTCAGTGATTTTTTTAATTTTGATTATTGGAGAGAAGTTTTCTCGTTTAATATATTTTCTATTTCGTTTTTAATCAATGTTTTGGATGTTTTAGTTGTCTGGTATGTGGTCTACAAATTGATTCAGTTAGTCAGAGGGACCAAGGCGATCCAGCTATTCAAAGGGGTCGGGCTGTTTATCGTCTTACGTTTTTTAGCGGGTTTGATTGGTTTGAGAACTCTCTCATGGCTGATGGATCAAGTAATCACCTATGGGGTGATCGCTGCTATTGTCATTTTTCAACCGGAGATTCGGCGAGGTTTGGAACATTTAGGTCGGAGTTCGCTATTCAAGACCTCTAAGTCTGAAAAGCACGAAGACGAAGTGATGGTCCAATCTTTAGATAAAGCGATCCAGTATATGGCGAAACGCAAAATAGGTGCCTTGATTACAATTGAGCGAACTACCGGTTTGGAAGAGTATGTCGAAACTGGGATTGCCTTGGATGCCGATATTACCGGAGAACTATTGATCAATATTTTTATTCCCAACACACCTTTGCACGACGGAGCAGTCATTATACGAGACGGCAAAATTGCGGTTTCGAGTGCGTATCTGCCCCTTTCAGAAAGCTTGTTGATTCCTAAAGAATTCGGGACTAGGCATCGGGCGGCAGTGGGGGTGTCAGAAGTCAGTGATGCTTTGACGATCGTTGTGTCTGAAGAAACTGGGGATGTCAGTATCACTATGAACAACCAATTGTTATCTGGGTTATCTCGAGAACAATACTTGGATATTTTGAATCGAGAGCTTGTGCCTGAAGAAAAAACAGCAAAACGTAATCTACTGCAATCTTTCCTTGACGGTGTGAACAAAGGGGGAAGAAAATGATTAAGAAAGAACGCCAACGAAATATTTTTTATGGTATACTAGCGCTGTTCTTTAGTTTGGTGTTGTTTTTTATTGCTAGTGGTTCCACACTGCAAGTCAATCTATCCGGCTCTACTAGTGGTTATGAAGAACATCTTAGCAATGTTCCCATCCAAACGACGTATGATACAGATAGCTATTTTATCCAAGGGTATGAAACCACCGTGAATGTCACCTTGAAAAGTCGAAATCGTATCCAGTTGAATGCAGAAAAAAATGATGAGACACGAAACTTTCGCGTGATGGCGGATCTCTCTGAATTAGGGGAAGGAACGCATGAAGTTCCTTTAGAAGTTCAGAATTTGAGTTCGGGTGTAACAGCTGAAATCGAGCCGAAGACCATCACAGTGACTATTGAAAAGAAAGTAACAAAAACATTTACTGTTGAACCAGTCATATCGGGCGCAGATATAAAGGAAGGGTATTCTATCGCTTCTCTAGAGGCAGATCCTCAGAAAGTAGCGATCACTACGGGTGATCGCACCTTAAATGATATCGATCGTGTGGTGGCTGTCATTGATCCTAATGAGATCGGAACGTCCTCTTCAACAGTCAAAGGAACGATACAAGCGTGGGATACCGCTAAAAATGCATTAGCAATTTTGCCAGATCCCGAAACAGTTAACGTAACGGTAACATTAGAAGCCCCGACAAAACAAGTGGAATTATTCGTCACCCAGCAAGGAACAGTTCCTAACGGCATCTCCCATTTTATCTATAGAATGAGTGCAATCAGCGGAACGATTTCTGGTAGCCAGTCTATTTTAGATACATTAGATCAAATTGGCGTACCAATCGATATTTCAAGAATCACCTCAACTGTTGAGCGAACTGTTGAAGTGCCAGTGCCAGATGGTGTGACGATTGATCCTAAAGTAGTGACGATCCAAGTGACACCTGTTTTCCAATCAACGGAAACGAATGGTCAAACTGGCAACGAGTCATCTGCCGAATCTCGATCAGATGAAACTAGTGAATCATCTACTAGTGAAGAAAACCGTGATTCAGAAAGCGAAACAACTGTTACAACTTCAGATGAGAGTAAAGAATAAGAGAGGGTAATACATTATGGGAAAATATTTTGGTACAGATGGTGTTCGTGGAGAAGCAAATAAGGAACTTACACCAGAATTAGCATTTAAACTTGGCCGCTATGGCGGATATGTATTGAGTCAACATGAAACAGACGATCGTCGACCTCGCGTCTTAGTTGGGCGAGACACACGAATCTCTGGTCAGTTATTAGAAAATGCACTGATCGCTGGTTTGCTATCTGTGGGAATCGAAGTGTTTCAACTAGGCGTCATCTCAACGCCGGGTGTGGCTTATCTGACACGGGTCCAAAAAGCTAGTGCTGGAGTAATGATCTCAGCATCACATAATCCAGCACAAGACAACGGAATTAAATTCTTCGGTAATGATGGCTTCAAATTGGTGGACGAACAAGAAGCGGAGATCGAAGCTTTATTAGATGCTGCAGAAGATACGTTACCACGGCCGTCAGCTGAAGGTTTAGGAACCGTTGATGAATTTCCAGAAGGTCTTTTGAAGTATTCCCAATTTCTCCGTCAAACGATCCCGGGTGATCTAGAGGGCATCACCGTCTGTGTAGATGCAGCCAATGGGGCGACTGCTACAAGTGTCAATCGGTTGTTTGCAGACTTAGAAACTGATTTTTATACCATGGGAACTTCGCCGAATGGTTTGAACATCAATGATGGTGTTGGTTCCACTCATCCTGAGAAATTAGCAGAGTTCGTTGTCGAAAAAGGGGCCGATGTTGGACTAGCCTTTGATGGAGACGGTGATCGGGTGATCGCTATTGATGAACAAGGTAATATTGTTGACGGCGATAAGATCATGTACATTTGTGCAAAATACTTAGCTGAACAAAAACGTTTGAAACAAGATACCATCGTTACAACTGTGATGAGCAATTTAGGTTTTCATAAAGCTGTTGAAGCCATTGGTTTGAAAGATGTGATTACTCAAGTGGGTGATCGCTACGTTGTAGAAGAAATGCGCAAAAATGACTACAACTTTGGCGGGGAACAGTCCGGACACATGATCTTCTTAGACTTCAATACGACAGGGGATGGAATGCTGTCTGGTATCCAGTTATTGAATATCATGAAGCAGACTGGGAAAAAACTTTCTGAGCTGGCAGGTGAAGTTACGATCTATCCGCAAAAATTAGTTAATATTCGTGTGACAGATAAAAATGGCGCGATGGATGTACCGGCAATCCGAAAAATCGTCGAAGAAACAGAAGCAGAAATGAATGGGGAAGGTAGAATCTTAGTACGCCCTTCTGGAACAGAGCCACTATTGCGCGTGATGGCTGAGGCACCAACAACAGAAAAAGTAGATTATTATGTCGATAAAATCGCAGCTGTCGTACGGGAAGAAATCGGTGCGGAATAAATGAGATCAAAAACCGGCTCTTCGTCAAATCGTGTTGGTGAAGACAAATTTGAATAAAACTTAGTACGATATGCGGCGCGTTCTGTGCGCCG
>NZ_JBDGBK010000072.1:0-16568 GCF_040910045.1 Enterococcus sp. RTP21361st1_A6_RTP21361_211029
CGTTTTCATAAATCTATTATAAAAGAAAAGACTGTAGACATCATCCATAAAATGGACTTTGTCTACAGTCTGAAAGACGATTTATTCGTCTTTTTTGTTGGTTTAAATCCGGGATCATCAGACAATAGCGACCGAATTATGCTAAAATAGTGGAAAATACACGAAAATCCTTTTAAAAATACCAACTATTGTGAACGAAAGTACAATCTATTTACAAGAACAGCAACGGCGAATCATTGATGTTGCGCTGGAGGTTGGATTCAATAATCCTATTTCTTTTTCGCGATCGTTTAAAGAAGTTTATGGCATTTCACCCTCACACTATCAGAAACAGTTGCTCCCATTACAAAATTTCGATAAACCAGATTTATCCCTGAGCCATATTGTGGTAGAGGAAGGGGAACCGTTGATCAGTGAAGGGGTCGTCTTAGCAATACAGCAGAAAACAATGGATCAGCCGCGGGTTTTCAATGGTATCGTTGGTTATTATCCTTTCAAGTACGGCAAAATGCTAGGAGAAAGAACCGGCGTAGATCCAGTTGAAAAGATTTGGCAAGACTTTTTTCACGCTTGCGCCAATCATCCATTTTTGCGAGCAGAGACGCTCATTGGTGTTTCCTATCCAGGAGAGGCACCAGCAGGTCATTCCAGTTATTTTGTCGGGGCAGAATCTGTCACCGGAAGATATGAGAAAGACATGAGCCATCTGACAAGCTGGACATTACCGGCCCGTGACTATGTTGTTTGCAGCTTTGAGACGACTAAAGCACAAATGATCGTCGGGATGGGTAAGGCAATGAGGTATACTCGTTTTTGGCTAAAAAAACACGGTTTGATAGCGGATGGCTTTTTTCCTGAGCTTTATCGACAATCGCAAGCGGAGATCATGATTGTCGAATTATGGATTCCTTTTAAAACAAGAGAAAATTTTCAAGGAGGAAAAACAAATGATGAATTATGAAGAGGGCCAGACATTACTGGAAGAAAAGTTTGGTAACGACAAAGACAATTTGATCTCTTTAGCAACGATTGCGCGCAATTGCGGTGAAAATGGGCTGCCTCGTCCTATGGTGCGGGATGTCGATGCTTATTATGAGAATGGTGTCTTTTATGTATCGACCCATGAAAGCTCCAACAAAATCCAGCAAATCAAAGAAAATCCCGAAGTTTCTATCGCAGTCTGTGGCGAATGGTTTACCGCTAATGGCATCGGAGAAAATCTAGGATGGGTCTTGGATCCAAAAAATGCGGAATTGAGAAAGAAAATTCGCAAGGCGTTTGTTTGGTACGATGAAGTTAATGATGAAGCGGATCAAGGCTGTTGTTTTCTTGCCATTTGGTTAACGAAAGGGACATTGAATATCAATCACTGGGAAAAGCTCTATCATTTTGATTTTGAAAATAAGCGCATGATTGATCAAAATGATACTTTTTAACCACCAACAATGCATCGATTCCATTGATCAGTCATCTGGACTAGCGTTGTTTCGATGAAATGGCTTGGCTGATGTGTCCGAGAGCTTCTTAGCGTTTCCAAGTATTTTTCCATAAAAAATGAGCCGCTTACGGATTTGTTCTATCCACCCATTCTCAGCGATTGACGAGAAGGCTGTGTGTTAGAGACATGTAAGCGGGTCATTTTTTTAATTCTTCGCCAACTTTTTTGGAACATCAGCAAAAGAACAGCGTTAGTTTTGTTTTAAATCCAAAATTGTTTCCTCAGGTGTTACATAATAAGTCGTCTGGTTCTCATAAATCACAAAGCCTGGTTTTGCACCATTTGGTTTGCGAATATGTTTGACTTGTACCAAATCCACAGGTACTTGTGCGGAGTGGCGGTATTTCGAGAAGTAGGCAGCTAATTCTGCGGCTTCCAAGATTGTTTCTTCGCTAGGTGAATCCGACCGAATGATCACATGAGACCCGGGGATATTTTTCGTATGGAGCCAATAATCTGTTTTACGTGCCGTTTTTAAAGTTAACTGATCATTTTGCAGATTGTTTTTGCCTACCAGAATCTTCGTTCCATCAGAAGAGAGAAAACGTTCCGGTTGCGAGGGCGTTTGTTTTTTCCGTTGTTTCGTCCGATTTTTGACATATCCTTGGGCAGCAAGTTCTTCGCGAATCGTCAAAAGATCTTTCGGTGCGGCAATTTCCAACTGTGCTTCTACTGATTCCAAATAGGCGATCTCATCTTTTGTTTCAGCAATTTGCTGATGAATCAGTTTGACAGCATTTTTCAGCTTTTGATAACGCTGGAAATATTTTTGCGCGTTCTGGTTGGGTGTCAAGGCCGGATCTAAGGCAATTTTTATTGGTTTGTTCTCATCATAGTAATTAGCTAATTCCACTTCGCCTGCACCGCGAGGGACTTGCGCCATGAAAGTCGTTAAAAGCTCGCCTTTTTGACGGAATTCTTCCGCATTCTCAGATTCTCGCAAAGTTTGCTGTCTTTTTTCTAGCTTGTGCTTGTTTCGCTTCAGCTCATTGTCGATTTTTTTCAGCAATTCACTGCCTTGCTGTTTTACACGGTCACGGTCAGCTTTTTCATGATAAAACGCATCAAGCAATTCGCTTAGACTCTGGTAAGTTTCCTGCCAGTCCGCTTGTTCCATCAGTGAATGAAAGGGGACCGGAGTAAAGAATTCTTTGTTCCCGGATTTTAAGTAGGTAGGAACAGGATCCGCTAGCTCGGCAAAAAATTCTTCCCAAACGGTTACTTTTTCATTTGGTCGTTCTTTCAGACGAGATACCAGCTCATCTGCCGTATCCCTGCCAAATCCTTGAAAAGTCTGCTGCAAGACTTTGGGCGACAATTCTTCTAGACGAGACAGCATTTCAAAGACTTTTGTTTGATTGAGTGTATACGGATCAACAGTGTCTTGTTTTGGCGGAGCAACATAAAGGGACCCTGGCAGCAAGGTACGATACGTATTTTGCGAATGGCCAATGTGCTTGATCGTATCAACGATTTTACCGGTTGCCCGATTCATTAAGAGAATCGTGCTGTGTCTGCCCATCAATTCAACGATCAAAACAAAGTTTTGTAAATCGCCTAATTCGTCACGACGAGTAAAATGGAAATGAACGACTCGATCATTCGCAACTTGTTCAATCGTTTCCAGGATTGCGCCATCTAAATACTTCCGTAACATCATCAAAAATGTTGGAGGTGTTTCTGGGTTGGTATAGGTAGCTTGTGTACATTGAATCCGAGCATAGCTCGGATGGGCAGATAGCAATAATTTGTGATTTTTCCCTTGAGAACGGATCACGAAGATCACTTCGTTCTCATAAGGCTGGTGAATTTTATTCACTCGACCATTAACGAGTTCATTTTGTAATTCCTGAACCATCAAGTGGGTAAAGATGCCATCGAAGGACATTTGTTTCCCTCATTTCTGTTTTATCAAACTTTTTTCTCATTCAATTTTTGAGGTCAAGACATTTGACCGATAAAGGCAAGTAAAATTAACGAATCCAGATTGAATCGAGTAGTTCTATTATAACGAAAAGAAACCAGAAAGACCAATCCTGATCCAAGCAGGACATACCCCATCAGATTTAGGATATATTGAAGCATTCACTAAGAGTCCGTTTTATTGTTTTGTGCATCCTTTAGGGCTTTTTCAATCTCCATATTCAAGAAATAGGAAATGACTGTTCGAATGACTACGACTACTGCTAAGCGGACGATATCGGCAAATGTCGGATGGATGATGGTCTCAATGATATCTGCAGCAATCAAGATCTCCAAACCAAGCAAAACATAACTGCCGAGAAAATTTCGAATAAAATTGTTTTCTCTGGCCGCACTCATACGGTCTTTCGCTTTTATTTCAAAACGAATAAAATCAAAACCAGCTTTTACAACTCCCCACACAAGCACTAAAATTGAAAGCAGATTCAGACAAACGACGATTAAATCTAAAATGGGGATTGCATTATCCATTAAAAGTTCAGCAAGATCAGCCATGACTAACTCCTTTGGTTTTTTCTCTATCTTATCGAATTTTACTTAATATGGGAAGTTATATGGGAAGTTTCTTGACGCTCCAAAGACATCTTGCTAGTATAAAGATAAGTTGATGGCAGATGAAAAGGGCGGGGTTTAGGATGGAGCGATTCGAGAATTTTTTTCAGTTGGTAAAAGTGAAGATGCGAGAAAGCTGGGAAGCTTTTGTCCAAAGTGTCTACCAAAATCAGCGTAAGACCATGTATTATTTAGGTACAGGTATTCTACTTGCTGTGCTATTTGCTGTAGTGATTATTACTTCTCAAACGAGGATCAAAACATCGCTGATCCACAAGATGGCTTTTGAAGAATTGCCTTCTGATAAGATCGAACCATTAGAATATGCAGAAGCAGATCAAACGATTCGGGACACAAAAGCCATTTCGGTGATGTTTAGTAAACCGAATGGCGAAGAGTTGGCAGAAGTGTTTCAATTGTTTAATGATAAAGAGAGTGAAATGAATCGATCCGTGTACTATTATCCGATCGTATATGATACACAGTCTTTTTTAGATACTTACGGTGTAAAAGCAAATGAAATCACCTTTGTTTTCTTTGAAAACGGGCAAGAGAAAAATCGGTTTACTTATCAATCACTTAAAGATCCTGCAGAAGAATTTATTCCTGAATTGAATCGGTTACCAATGTGGAATATTCGCAAATTAGCAGAGTAAGAAAAAATCTGACAATTTGAATAAAAGTTATTGACGTTCTTTTATTAATACGCTAAACTAAGTGAAACAAAGTTAAACAAATGGAAAAAGGAGGAGCTAATATGAGACTATTTTACGCATTGCAATCAAATTCATGGCAAAACTGGCGTAGATAGTTGTATTGGTGGACCTCAATCCATAGATACAACTTTTTAGAGAACCTTCTAAAGTGCTGTATCTATGCTGGTAAATGAATCTTTCACCGCATAGAACGATTAGTCTATGCGGTTTTTGCTTGAAGCAACTGCCGGATTGTCGGCAGTTGCTTTTTTTAGTTCTCAAGTATAAACAAAAAAATGAGAAAGAAGCGAGGAGAGTTAAAAATGAAAAACAAAGGATTAATTGCTGCAGTTATTGTTATTTTTGGATTTTTATTGGCGGCTTTTGGGTACCAAATGGGAGCAAAACAAACAGGAGAATCCGCTGAACAACCGACGGATCAAACAGCAAAAAAAGAACACAAAACGGTGGGTATTCTGCAATTTGTCAGTCATGAAGCGCTCGACGAAATCACTCGAGGCGTCAAAGAAGGGTTAAAACAATCGGGTTATACCGAAGGGGATAATTTAACAATCGAATTTCAAAATGGCCAAGCGGATCAAAGTAAATTAGCGACCATGAGTCAGCAATTGCTGAACAGAGGCGCTGATGTATTAGTAGGGATAGCAACACCTGCTGCTCAAGCATTGGCTAATACTACTAAGGATGTGCCAATCGTTTTAGGCGCGGTGACCGATCCGGTTGGGGCCAATCTAGTAGCTGATATGGATAAACCTGGAGGAAATATCACTGGAGTATCAGATAAAACACCAGTAGCTACTCAGTTTGAATTAGCCCAAGAATTGATGCCAGAGGCAAAATCAGTTGGTATCTTATATTCTTCAACAGAGGATAACTCCAAGTATCAAGCAGCAGAAGCAGAAGCGGCCGCAGAAAAATATGGCTTGACGTCAAAAAAATATGCAGTTCCTTCAAGCAATGAAATTGCTCAGACGGTACAGGTGATGGCAGAAACCGTCGATTTCATTTTTATCCCATTGGATAATACGATTGCCAATGCGATGCAGACGGTTGTCGGAGAAGCAAACAAAACGAAAACACCAATCATCACCTCTGCAGAAACCATGGTGCAACAAGGTGGCTTGGCGACTGTGGGTCAAAATCAGTTTAGCTTAGGTGTCCAATCAGGTAAAATGGCAGCTGCGATCTTAAAAGGGGAATCTGATCCAGCAACAACCCCCATCTATACTTTTAAAGATGGCGATACGGTCATTAATGAAAAGCAAGCTGAATTTCTTGGCATCACTATTCCAGAAGCACTCAAAGAAAAAGCCAGACTCATTTCTGACGAAGCGACCGAAACAACATCAAGCACAGACTAACCATTGAAACAGCTGCTCTTAAAAGGGTTATAGCAATGCTAACTAACGTTTCATAAAGAAACAAGAAAAAAATCTATTGCTTTTAAGGAATATGTGTCCTGACAGAAACTTCTTGTTGTCAGGACAGGGGTTTGGAAGACAGATAGAAAAACAAGTAACGAGGAGGAAAAAAAATGATCGTTTCAGCGATTGGGCAAGGATTCCTTTGGGGGATTCTTGGGTTAGGTATTTTTATGACGTATCGAATTTTAAATTTTCCAGATATGACTACTGAGGGCTCTTTTCCTCTTGGCGGCGCGGTCTGTGTGACTGCTATCACGCAAGGTGTCTCACCGATAGTAGCTACTCTTTTAGGGGTTGGTGCGGGGATGTGTGCCGGATTAGTAACTGGTCTCTTATATACGAAAGGCAAGATCCCAGTAATTCTAGCTGGAATCCTTGTGATGTCGGGACTAAATTCAGTGATGCTGTTTGTGATGCGCTCGCCAAATCTTTCTCTATTGAATCAACCAAAAATCCAAGATTTCTTCACGAAGCTAAATTTGCCTAATTACTTTGATACTGTGTTGATCGGATTAGTGATGGTATTAGTGATCGGGGCTGTCTTGCTATTCTTTTTCCATACCAATCTTGGGCAAGCCTATATTGCTACAGGAGACAACGAGCATATGGCTAAATCACTAGGGATCAATACAGACACTATGAAGATCATTGGCTTAGTTGTTTCCAATGGAGTGATTGCATTATCTGGGGCATTGATCGCCCAAAATGATGGTTACGCAGATGTTAGTAAAGGAATCGGCGTCATTGTAATAGGGTTAGCATCGATTATCATCGGTGAAGTATTATTTGGCGAACTAACATTATTGGAGCGGCTCGTAGCGATTGTTGTGGGCAGTATCATTTATCAGCTGTTGATCCTATTTGTGATCAGAGCTGGCTTTGATACTACTTACTTAAAAATCTTTTCGGCGATCGTCTTGACGCTTTGTCTATTGATCCCGCAATTCAAAAATGCACTGCACTTGCGGACGGGTTTCGAAAAGGAGGAAGAATGATGTTAACGATCAATAAAGCAACCAAAATCATTGGCAATGGTCCTCATGAAAAGAAGACGCTCTTACAGAAAGTAGATTTAAAACTGCAATCAGGGGAATTTGTGACTGTAGTCGGCGGCAATGGTGCTGGAAAAAGTACATTGTTTAATTGTATATCCGGTTCACTGCCACTTACTAGTGGTCAGATCTTGATCGATGACCAAGATGTCACGCAGTTGTCAGAAGAAAAAAGAGCTGCTTACTTGTCAAGAGTCTTTCAAGACCCTAAAATGGGCACTGCGCCGCGAATGACCGTCGCTGAAAATCTATTGTTGGCGCAACGTCGTGGACAGAAAAGGAATTTGCATTTGCGCCAATTACAAGCACAAAAAGATATTTATTACCAATTATGTCAAGAAGTGGGCAACGGGCTCGAACAACATTTGGATACACCAACAGGAAATTTATCTGGTGGGCAACGCCAAGCATTGAGTCTTTTGATGGCAACGATCCAGACCCCAAAATTGCTGCTCTTAGACGAGCATACTGCGGCATTGGATCCGAAAACGTCTAAACAGTTGATGCAAATCACTGCAGATCGAGTGGAACAACAACAGTTGACTTGCTTGATGATCACTCATCGCATGGAAGATGCTCTAAAATATGGCAACCGATTGATCTTGCTTCGTAAAGGGCAGATCGTGAAAGATTTATCCGCAGCAGAAAAAGCGCAGCTTCGTTTGCAAGATCTATTACTATTCTTTGAAGACGACCTTTAGAAAACCGAATCTACCAGTGAAAATCGCAGAAAAAAATAAATGAAAACCAGTGAAATGAAAAAAATAAGAAAAAATCATTGACAACTTTCAAAGTTCAACCTATACTTAGGACAATCTTACATCAGTTTGGAGCGAACAATCATGAAACAATTGCAAGAGAACCCCTCACAACTGAATAAATATTACTTTAGCTATTTTAGATAGGTTTGTATTCATGAAAGACATGGGTACAAACACTCGTTTGTATCTATGATGGCTAAAGCATTTCGTAATGACTTTAAAGCCACGTAGATCGTAAAATCTATAGTGGCTATTTTTTATATTCACATATCAGCTGATATGTAATGTTTGAAGGTGTTCACTGTAGATTCTATCAATTTACAGTGGACATCTTTTTTTGTTGAAAGGAATGAATAGGATGAACCAATTAATCACTGGACACACCCGTTTAGCAGCGTTGTTTGCGAAACCTGCCAAACACAGTATCTCGCCAGCCATGCATAATCTTTCTTTTGAAGATCAAAAAGTGGATGCTGTCTATCTAGCTTTTGATGTTGATCCAGAAAGTTTAGCAGCAAGTATCCAAAGTATTCGTCAGCTTGATTTGTTAGGAGTCAATTTATCGATGCCGCACAAAATGGCAGCTGTTCCTTTAGTCGATGAATTATCTCCTGCCGCAGAACTGATTGGTGCTATCAATACAATCGTCAACCACAAAGGTCATTTGATCGGTCACAATACGGATGGGATTGGATTTATGCGAGCGCTAGGAGACATCGAGGTCTCGATTATTGGCGGTACCATGACAGTTATCGGCGCTGGTGGAGCTGCTACAGCAATTATTAGTCAAGCTGCCTTAGATGGGGTAGAAACCATTCATGTTTTTAATCGAAACGATGAATTTTATCCAGTGATTGAAAGCAAGCTGCAACAAATCGCGACGGCTACTACCTGCAATATCACACTTGGTGATCTAGATGATCAGCAAGCATTGGGCCTGGCGATCAAAGAGAGCCAATTGCTAGTAAATGCGACTGGTGTTGGAATGAAGCCGCAGGAAGATGCCAGCCCATTAAAAGACCGCGGAATGTTACGAGAATCGTTGGCAGTTTATGACGTGATCTATAATCCGCGAGAAACACGGCTGTTGCGTGATGCAAAAGCCGCGGGAGCAAAAACAGCCAATGGGTTAAGTATGTTGCTTTACCAAGGCGCGGCGGCTTTTGAGCTATGGACTGATAAAAAAATGCCGATTGAGAAAGTCAAAACACTGATTGAAAAAATGTAAAAAAACTAATAACTATGAAGGTAGGAAGAAAAAATGATCGTAATTATGAAACCAAATGCCACGGCAGAACAAGTAGAAGTTGTTGTGAAACGAATCAAAAAAGAAGGATTAGATGTACAGGTCAATCAAGGGAAGGAACAAATCGTCATTGGACTTAAAGGAGATACGCGTCTGATCCAAGATGTCGCTTTTCGCAGCTACGATGGTGTAGAAGACGCAATTCGTATTTCCAATACGTACAAATTGACTTCGCGGGAATTTCATCCGCAGGACACGGTAGTTGATGTTGATGGTGTCAAAATCGGAGATGGACATTTCGTAACAATGGCTGGCCCATGTTCGATCGAAGGATTAGAACAAATCCGTGAATGTGCACGGATCGCCAAAGCTGGCGGTGCTCAAATCTTACGAGGAGGTGCTTTCAAACCTCGGACCTCTCCTTACGCTTTCCAAGGTCTGGAAGAAGAAGGGCTGAAATACATCCGTCAAGCTGCTGATGAAACAGGGATGAAAGTCATCACTGAAGTAATGGACGAAGGACATATCGATATGGTTGCGGAATACAGCGATATTTTGCAAATCGGTGCTCGTAACATGCAGAATTTCAAACTATTAGCGGCTGTCGGTAAAACAGGAAAACCTATTGGATTGAAGCGGGGAATTTCAGGAACAATTGATGAATGGTTGAATGCTGCAGAATACATTGCTGTTCAAGATAAAAGTGAAGTGATCTTCATTGAGCGGGGAATTCGAACATACGAAACAGCAACGCGGAATACATTCGACCTTAGTGCTGTACCGATCATCAAAAAGTTGAGTCATTTCCCAATTATCGTTGATCCTAGTCATGGGACAGGTATCTGGGATCTAGTTCCGCCAATGGCTAGAGCTGGGGTTGCTGCGGGCGCAGACGGCATGATCGTTGAGATCCATCCAGATCCGGCAAATGCTTGGTCTGATGGTCCTCAATCATTGAACGAAAAAACCTACATGAATATGATGAATGAAGTCCATATCATGGAAAAAGCGATGAAAGAAATCAAAGCACTGCAAAAATAATCGTCGTTTTTCAGCTGAGAGTGACAGCTATTTCAGAAGAAATCAAGTCATTGTGAAGTCTAAAAAAAGGAGTGTACCATTTGATGTTACACATAAATTTAGCAGAACATTCGTATGATATTGTCATTCAACGAGGTGCCTTTCAAGAAGTAGGGAAATGGGTCAAAGGACTTTGGCAACCTCAAAGGATTGCAGTGATTACGGATAGTAACGTTTCCCCAATCTATGGACAAGTCATTATTGATGCGCTTACTCATGAAGGATTTGCAGCAAAATTACTTGTTGTTCCAGCGGGCGAAAAGAGCAAGTCTCTTGAGCAAGCGACGATTCTTTATGATCGTTTAGCAGAACTTGGGTTGACCCGAAGCGATGGAATAATTGCGCTGGGCGGCGGAGTAATCGGTGATTTAGCAGGTTTCGTGGCTTCGACCTATATGCGAGGGGTCCATTTTCTTCAGATTCCCACGACTTTATTGGCGCAAGTAGATTCTAGTATTGGCGGCAAAACAGCTGTCAATACTGGAAATGCTAAAAATTTGGTTGGAACCTTTGCCCAACCCGCTGGTGTTTTGATCGATCCAGAACTTTTACGATCATTACCACTTTATCGCGTACAAGAAGGAATTGCGGAGATCATTAAGTCGGCAGCAATCGCTGATGACCAGCTATGGCAAAAACTAGCCGAATTGCAAGATGAGGCGGCATTATTGGACCATGCAGAACAAGTGATCACCGCGGCTTTAACGGTCAAACGAAAAGTTGTCGAGGAAGACCCTTTCGATCATGACAGTCGCTTGATGTTGAATTTCGGCCATACCATCGGACATGGGCTAGAAAAAACAGCAGCGTTTGAAATCAGCCATGGTGCAGGAGTAGCAATCGGCATGGTGATGATCACCCAACACGCGGAGTCCATCGGATTATCTCCAAAAGGAACTACGGCCCAATTAATAGAAATGATCAGCAAGTTTCATTTGCCTACTCAGTCAGAATCGCTTGACAAAGATCAGTTGTATCAAGCGATCACTCATGATAAAAAGACCCGAGGAAACCAATTGAAGATTATTTTGTTAGAAAAAATCGGTCAAGCGAAGATCGTTACGATCCCTACAGAAGAAATTAAAAATTATTTATAAAAAAGAGAGGAAGCGACGGATGATGCGTTATATTACAGCAGGTGAATCCCACGGACCTGAATTGACCGCAATTATTGAAGGTCTACCAGCGGGATTACCCTTAACAGCAGCAGATATCAATCACGAACTAGCGAGAAGACAAACGGGTTATGGCCGCGGCGGTCGCATGCTGATTGAAAAAGACCAAGTCCGTATTACTTCCGGCATCCGACATGGAAAAACATTAGGGTCGCCTGTGACATTGGTGGTGGAAAATAAAGACTGGAAAAATTGGACGAAAGTGATGGCAATCGAGGAAGTTCCTGAAAAAGATCGGAAATTACGACGAGTGGCTCGGCCTAGACCAGGACATGCAGACTTGGTCGGAGGCATGAAATACCGTCATCAGGATTTGCGAAACGTCTTAGAGCGTTCCTCTGCGCGGGAAACAACGATGCGAGTGGCCATTGGTGCAATTGCCAAAAAAATCTTAAAGGAATTAGAGATTGAAGTGGCTGGCCATGTGACAATGCTTGGCGGCATAAAAGCAGCTATTCCTGATGGTTTGACTGTTCAAGAAATTGCCGAGCGCTCCGAAGCATCTGAAGTTCGGGTGTTGGATCCTTCTGTCGAAGAAGAAATCAAGCAATTGATCGACCAAACCAAGAGAAATGGGGATACAATTGGTGGCGTCGTAGAAGTTCTAATCGGGGGTGTCCCCGCTGGTCTAGGCAGTTATGTGCAGTGGGATAAAAAATTGGATGCCAAAATTGCGCAGGCCGTGGTTAGTATCAATGCATTTAAAGGTGTTGAATTTGGTGTCGGATTTGAAGCAGGAGTCTTACCCGGTTCGCAAGTGATGGATGAAATCCTCTGGGATCAGCAAAAAGGATACACGCGTCGCAGCAATAATTTGGGCGGATTTGAAGGAGGAATGACAAATGGAGAACCGATTGTTGTTCGTGGAGTGATGAAGCCCATTCCAACGTTATACAAACCGTTGCAAAGCGTTGATATCGATAGCAAAGAGCCCTACAAAGCAAGTGTTGAACGTTCAGATAGTACGGCAGTTCCTGCAGCCAGTGTGGTTTGTGAAAATGTCGTTGCTACAGTAGTAGCCAATGAAATACTCGAAAAATTTCCGAGTGACTCCTTTGAAGAATTACAAACAGCTGTCCAAGAATACCGTGACTACTTGCTTCATTACTAAAATTCATTACTAAAAGTAGTAGAGTTTATCCCACTACTAAAAAATATCTTGAGAAAAAGGAAACGAGGGACATTCCAATGTCACAAAAAATCATGATCGCTGGTCTAGGATTGATCGGTGCTTCGTTGGCAAAATGCATCAAAAAAGCTGTTGCTGACAGCTATCTGATTGGCTGGGATCATTGTGAATCGACCAATGAAATTGCCATACAGTCACAGATTGTTGACTTCGTGCCAGCTTCATTTACTGAAGGAGCGATCCAATCAGATATCATCATTTTGGCACTTCCAGTGGAGATCACGAAAGCTTATTTGGCTGAATTGGGAAGAGTAACTTTAAAGTCAAATGTCTTAGTAACGGATACTGGTAGTACAAAAGCAGAGATTGTTCAATTTGCGCAGCAATTCTCCTTTGATTTTATTGGCGGTCATCCTATGGCTGGCTCTCATAAATCGGGTATTTTAGCAGCAGATGAGAATTTATTCGAAAATGCCTACTACATTTTCACCCCGACTACTAGCAACCGCATGAATGAACTGCAGCGATTGTTTCAAGGGACCAGAGCAAAATACGTCGAATTGGCACCAAACGAGCATGATCAAATCACTGGAATGCTAAGTCATTTACCTCATATTATTGCTTCCGGGTTAGTCAATCAGGCGAATACGTTTAATCAATCACAGCCTAGGGCTCAGCAACTAGCCGCAGGAGGGTTTCGGGACATCACTCGCATTGCTTCTTCCGATCCCCGCATGTGGACGGATATTTTATTAAGTAATCGACAGGAGCTTTTGCAGCTAATCGCAACCTGGCAAAAACAAATGGAGCAAGTATCACAGTGGTTGCTGACCAAAGATGAAAAAGCAATATTCCGTTTTTTTGAAGATGCTAAAGAAACAAGAGACCATTTACCTATCCACCAAACTGGAGCAATTCCAGCGTTCTATGATCTATTGATCGATGTTCCGGATCATCCGGGTGTGGTAGCAGAGGTCACCCAGCTGTTAAGCACGGGCAATCTCTCATTGATCAATTTAAAAATTTTAGAGACGCGTGAAGATATACTTGGTGTCTTGCAGATTTCTTTCAAAAGTCAAAAAGAGCTGCAGCAAGCCCAGCAGCTGATCACTGAAAATACGACCTATCAATGTCGGATAAAATAGGAGAACAATGATGAAACTACTTAAAGCTAACCACCTAAGAGGCACACTGACAGTCCCTTCAGATAAATCTATTTCTCACCGCAGCATCATGTTTGGTGCATTAGCAGAAGGGACGACGGCGGTTCGTAATTTTTTAAGAGGGGAAGATTGTCTTAGTACCCTTCACGCTTTTCAAGAATTGGGAGTCCCCATTCAAGATGACGGCGAGACGATCACGATCACTGGTCAAGGGTTTGGCGGTTTGAAAGCTGCTGACCGTTCGATTGATGTAGGAAATTCAGGCACAACGATTCGTTTAATGATGGGTATTTTAGCCGGGCAACCTTTCACGACTACTTTACTGGGGGATGATTCGTTGAATCAGCGACCAATGAATCGAGTGATGTTGCCATTGAATCAAATGGGTGCGAGACTTAACGGCAGCAATGAAAGTGAGTTTCCACCGATTACTATTCAAGGTACACGCGATTTAAGCCCAATCGATTATTCAATGCCTGTTGCTAGTGCACAGGTCAAATCAGCGTTACTTTTTGCCGCATTGCAAGCACAGGGTACCTCCCGAATCGTCGAGAAAGAACCGAGCCGCAACCATACGGAAGAAATGATTCGTCAATTTGGCGGCGAGATCACGGTTAAAGGAAAGGAGATTCAAATTACAGGTCCTCAATCCTTTGTTGGACAAGAAGTGATTGTACCAGGTGATATTTCTTCAGCTGCTTTTTTCTTAACCGCAGGAGCTGTTTTACCCAATAGTGAAATCACGCTAGAAAATGTTGGGATTAATCCGACGCGAACAGGAATTTTAGATGTGCTGGAACAAATGGGTGCTCAGATTTCACTGACAGCGATCGATCAGAACAATCAATCAGCTACGATTACTATTCGTTCTTCTGCATTAAAAGGAATAGAGATCCAAGGCGCGATCATTCCTCGACTCATTGATGAATTACCAATCATCGCTTTGTTAGCTACACAAGCTGTCGGCCAAACGGTGATTCGTGATGCTGAAGAATTGAAAGTCAAAGAGACGAACCGAATCGATGCGACCGCAGAAGAATTAACGAAACTGGGAGCAGATATCACGCCAACGGAAGATGGATTGATTATTAATGGTCCGACGCCCCTTCATGGTGGTAACGTGTCCAGTCGCGGCGATCATCGAATTGGTATGATGCTGCAAGTAGCTGCTTTATTGACGCAAGAAGATGTGGAATTAGAACAGGCGGAAGCAGTAGCGGTCTCCTACCCCCACTTCTTTGAGGATCTCCGCCAATTAACTGGAGGTGATGTTGAATGAAAGGAATCGTTTTGATCGGTTTTATGGGTGCTGGTAAAACAACTATTGGCCGCTTATTAGCAGAACGATTACAGTTGGCACATGTTGATTTTGACGATCTGATCGTTGAATCGATCGGCATGACGATCCAAGACTATTTTGATCGTTACGGGGAAGCCGCTTTTCGAGAAAAAGAAACGGAGATTTTGACTCATTCATTAACACTTGATCAAGTGATCTCTACTGGTGGCGGCATCATCCTAAAAGAAGAAAATCGGCAACTATTGCAGCAATTTCCGAAAGTCGTCTATTTAAAAACGGAGCCAGAAGAATTGCTCGATCGGTTGAAAAAGGATACGGTCAATATTCGTCCGCTTGTCGTTTCGAAATCGCCGGCAGAAATCATTGATATTTATCGTCCAAGAATGCCACTATACGAAGAAAGTGCGACAGTAGTGATCGATACCACCCGCAAATCTCCAGCAGAGATCGTGACTGAAATCATTCAAAAAGCAGGTGAATAAATGAAGATTGGTTATCTAGGCCCAAAAAACTCCTTCACTTATCGAGCCGCCTGTGAATCTTTTTTAAATGAAGAAATGGTTCCTTTTGGATCGATCCCATTATGTATTCAAGCATTAGTAGCAGGGGACATCCAACGAGCGGTAGTCCCCAATGAAAATTCATTAGAGGGTTCGGTTCATGCAACAATCGATACACTTTTCCGACAAAAGGAACTGATCATTGAACAAGAAGTGATTTTGCCTATCAACCATCAGCTACTGACCATTCAGTCAGGACAGCCGATTTCCAAAATCATTTCTCATCCACAGGCTTTGGCCCAATGTGCGGAGTTTTTGCAACATAACTTCCCAGATGTTCCTATTGAAGCGGTGGCATCGACGACTGCTGCTGCCGTCTTTGTCGCAGAGCATCCAGCGGAGCCGGTAGCAGCCATTGCTTCCAAAGAAGCAGCCCATGCTTATGGTCTATTCATTCAGGAAAAAAATATCCAGGATACGACTAGCAACCAAACTCGTTTTTGGATCTTGCAAAAAGACACAAACGAATCGAGCGTTTTCCATGATAAGGCAACGAAAGCCACGATCTATGTGACCTTGCCTACCAATCGACCAGGTAGTCTGCATCAGATTTTGGCCGCTTTTGGCTGGCGCGGCATTGACTTGAGCAAAATCGAATCCCGACCATTAAAAACGAGTCTAGGGGAATATTTTTTTGTGATAGATTTAGTGCTAAATCAGCCTTGGGCCTTGGTTGAGAATGCCTTAGAAGAAATCAGGATGTTAAATTGTAATGTCCATCTTCTAGGTTCGTATGCTGTGAAGAAAATAGGTGAAGGAAATGAAAGAGAGGAAAATCAGTCCTTGCGAGGATGCTGATTTATTAGCTAAACTTTATCAAAGTGTTCAAGAGGTCCATCATCAATTGATACCTAACGTTTTCAAATCCTTTGACTACGAGGCATTCCGCGACTTGTTACAGGATTTGCTTGCCGCAGAAACGCATCATT
>NZ_JBDGBK010000073.1:0-16553 GCF_040910045.1 Enterococcus sp. RTP21361st1_A6_RTP21361_211029
CGGCGCACAGAACGCGCCGCATATCGGACTAAGTTTTATTCAAATTTGTCTTCACCAACACGATTTGACGAAGAGCCAAAAATTATCGTACTTGATTACGGTAGTCAGTATAACCAACTGATCACTCGCCGTATTCATGAGTTCGGTGTTTTCTCAGAGTTGATGAGCCACCGCATTACCGCAGAAGAAGTAAAGGCAATGAACCCTAAAGGAATCATCCTTTCTGGCGGACCAAACAGTGTTTATGATGAGAAGGCCTTTGGTATTGATGAAAAGATTTTTGATTTGGGGATCCCAGTTTTAGGAATCTGTTACGGTATGCAGTTGATTACTTATAAATTAGGCGGAAAAGTTGAACCAGCCAAAAACCGTGAATACGGAAAAGCAGAATTGGAAATCACTTCTGCAGAAGCGGCCCTTTTCCAAAACACTCCTGAAAAACAAACCGTTTGGATGAGTCATGGTGACCTAGTTACCCAAGCACCGACTGATTTCGATGTCGTTGCTACCAGCAAAGATTGCCCCATCGCATCGATCCAAAATGCAGAACGCAAAATGTACGGAATCCAATTCCATGCAGAAGTTCGCCATTCCGAATATGGAAATGACTTGTTGCGCCATTTTACACTAGATGTCTGCCAATGTACTGGTGACTGGACAATGGATAACTTCATCGACATGGAGATCGCAAAAATTCGTGAACAAGTCGGTGACAAAAAAGTTTTATTAGGCCTTTCAGGCGGAGTAGATTCCTCTGTTGTTGGTGTTCTTTTACAAAAAGCGATCGGCGATCAATTAACATGTATCTTCGTTGATCACGTATTGTTGCGTAAAGGTGAAGCAGAACAAGTTATGGAAAGTCTTGGCGGAAAATTCGGCTTGAACATTATAAAAGTCGATGCCAAAGAACGTTTCTTATCAAAACTTGCTGGCGTGTCTGATCCAGAAGAAAAACGTAAAATCATTGGAAATGAATTTGTATATGTCTTCGATGATGAAGCAACCAAACTTGCCGGTGAAGAAGGCGTTTCTTTCCTTGCACAAGGAACCCTTTATACCGATGTGATCGAATCAGGAACTGAAACTGCCCAAACCATCAAATCACATCACAATGTAGGTGGATTACCTGAAGACATGCAATTCAAGCTGATCGAGCCATTGAACACATTGTTCAAAGACGAAGTACGTGAATTAGGTACCCAATTAGGCATGCCTGACAGCATCGTTTGGCGCCAACCATTCCCTGGACCAGGCTTAGGTATTCGTGTCCTTGGTGAATTGACAGAAGAAAAATTAGAAATCGTCCGTGAATCAGACGCTATCTTGCGCGAAGAAATCGCCAATGCCGGTTTAGATCGCGACATCTGGCAATACTTCACCGTCCTACCAGGCATTCGCTCTGTTGGGGTTATGGGAGACGGCCGTACGTATGACTACACTGTAGGTATCCGTGCTGTCACTTCTATTGACGGCATGACCGCTGACTTTGCCCGTATCCCTTGGGAAGTCTTGCAAAAAATCAGTGTCCGTATCGTAAATGAAGTCGCACACGTTAACCGTATCGTGTATGATATTACCAGCAAACCACCTGCAACAGTGGAGTGGGAATAAGACGTAAATATAATATGGATGGGAAATGCCGATAAATCAACGTTTTTCAACTTTTGAAATGCTTGATTTTCATTAAAAATGATATGGTTCCCTACCATTTTTCCTACCAAAAAAGGGCACTACAGACATAAGTCCTTGAACAAGCGAAATATCCGAACAATAAGAGAATTGCTCCTACGGTCCAGTTGGTCCTCGTTGCAAAACGATAGTTTTTCTGCTATCCTAGTCTCTTGTTCGGATATTTTTTGTCTATTTTCACTTCTGTCACAGTCCCTTTTTTTAAAATGACAGAAGTTAGCTGATATCTCAAGTATGTTCCCACTTAAATAATCAATTTAACCATTTTTTATTTAATTTTGTTAGCGATTGATCGAGCGGCTAACGCAGTTGATGGTATGTCGCATTCCTCTAATTGCAACCGAGGTTTCGAAAATATTTTCTGCTGGTGCCAATCCCCCGTATCCAGCATCTCCAATATGTTGTAAATCAACACCACAACTTTTATTCATAATGGCTAATTGCCGCAATGTTTCTGGTCGGGCACTTTCCTGACTAGTACCGATTGCAGACATCGTTAACAAATCATATTTTTTTGCCAACCGAACCGCTTCAATTAGGTCTTGCTCTAAAAAGCCTGGGATAGACCCTACTGAAGGAACTAGTAAAATATCTGCGCCTGCTTCCGCATAAGAAATAATCGCCTCTTTATTCACAACTGGCTCTTCTGAGCCGGCGCTATGCATTTTCCCAGCAATAATCAATCCCGAAAAATACTTTTTTGCCATTTTTACGGATTTAGTAATTTCTAAATTGGTTACTCCAGTGCCTGGATTACCGGTAAAGCAAATAAAATCGACTCCTAGTTCTTCTGCTTTTTGTATCGTTTCAACAGAGCTTGCTCTTCCTTGGCTGATTTCTACTTTCTCACTCATCATATTTGTTTTAGGGGCAATGGGTTCTAAATTAATTCCCACAGGACGACCGACTAGTTCTTTTAATTTAGGAATCGGGTTTTCAATCGTTTGCTGTAGATCAAAAACCTTCTCAATCGTCACATTTGGTAGTCCAAAAACTGCAGGACGATAACAATCGAAACCATTTAAAAGAATCAAATCTGCACCAAATGCTGACGCAACTTCTGCATTCGTAATTTCTCCAGATTGTGGAAGAGTATTAGCAACCGTTTCACAAACAATCACCCGTCCTTCACTCGCTTTGATGGATTGCTTCAACTCTTTTGACGTCATTTTCTTGACATCACTGTAGTTTGCACTAATTAATCTCTTGACCATTTTGTTCTCCTTTTTCTTGCTTTTTATTTTTTAAGATATCTAACTTTTGATAATTTGCTCTAAATGGGCAGTTACTAAATCACGTCCTATGCGGTGTGTTTTTTTCTTAGCCAACCATTCTTCTGCTTCTTTTGGATCTTTTTTTAATTGCCATTCTTGCCAGAAAGTCCAACTTTCTGTGATTGCTTGTAACCAAGGCTCCAATTCTGTTCTCAATCTAGATGTATGTTGTTCTTGCTGGATCCATTTTACTGCTTGGACTAAAGCAGCCATTTCTTTTGTGACCCATTCTGGGTCTTTGGCTAGCAGTAATTCTTCATCTGAAAGCAGACTGCTTGTGTAATGATTTGGAAAAGCATTGGTTAAGGTAAGATAAGCTGGTTGTAGTTTACTTCCAACTACTTTTTCAACGACTGACGTCCAAGTTTCCAAAGGATCAAAACGCTCACAGTTCCATAAGTAATTAGCCATACTATTGATCGTAAACTTTGAAGCTTCTAATTGAGCCATTGGATTCGAAACTACTCCTGTAACCTGGTATCTCTCCTTAGAAAGATTCGGTGTTCGATTCTCATATGGACTCATGAACAATAGTTCTTTATCCTCTAAATAATCATTTACCGGAATATTATCCCAAATCAGCATCGGCCGTTGATAGACAGAAGCCATTTCCTGCAGCTCTTCTGTAGAAATTGACGCCGCTAACGTGCTTGGGCCAGTCCAAAAGAACGGTAATTGTTCTGGTATTTCTTGACTTAACGTTGCTAAATAGCGAGAACCATGACGATTATCATATTCTGTAGGACAAATGACTAATTCATGATTGGACAACCGAGTGCTAAGATATTCCTCTACTCGATTCACTAAATAGGCATGAGCGAATGCTGGCTCTCGAAAACGGCGTTTAGCAGCACCTTTTAATTGATAGTCAATATCATCCATTAATAGACCAAATTGAAATACGCCAAGCTCAATCAGTTGTTCTAACTTTTTCAGAAGAACTTGAATGTCTTCTTCACACGTAATATCAATATCATTTCCAGGACTAATTAAGTACCAAAAATCGATATTGCTAGCCTGAGCAGAAGATAAAAGCTCCTTAAATTTGTCTAATTCTTGCGCATCGTAGAGTTCACGCCATTTTTTACGTAATAATTCATCATCTTTAGGGGCATACATAAAAGTATTCAATTGGTTATCTTTCATATATGAAAAAAGAGAGAGGCGCATTTCATGTGTCCAGGGGATACCATAAAACCCTTCAATGATTCCTCGAATTTTCACTGATGGTTCATGTTTCAGAATCAATTCCGGTAATAATAATTGATCTCCTACCGAAAAAAAACTCTCTAATAAGGCTTCCATAGCATATTGAAACCCTCGAAGGTTTGCTGATTCAATCGTAAGTTGATTGTCATTAGTAACCTTTAAATAAAATCCGTCATTTTTCAAATGCTGGTTATAAAGGTGTGTTATACATAAATCGTATGTTTCTTTTGGATCATTTATGAGCTGTACAGGACATGATTGGAAATTCGTTACCGGTTTCCAGACTTCTTCTAACTGTTCGAAACGATAAAATAATCCATTAAAACGAACATTCAGCTTATTTTTTGACCATTTTAAGCAATGGTTTCGATAAACAACTTCTTGATAACGAGATAATTTTTTTTTGACTTGATTGATCTTTGTTTCTTTCATCTATTTTCTCCTTTGAAAGTAATCACTATATTCCAGTCAAAAGTATCTTCCATAAAACGGAAACGATCTTCTAAATAAGGACCGCAACTGTGTGAGCCGATACCATTTTGTTTATAACTTAAATTGAACCAAGTTCTATTTTCTTTTATTAATTCATAATGGTGTGACTTTTCGGTTAATTGAGCTTGACTATAAGGCAGAGCAGAAAAATTAGAGTTTCCATAAACCGTCATGGTAGATCCTTGATGATTTTTGATTGATACCCAATCACATTGCCAGCGGTTACCATATTCTTGTGGTTTGATATATGGCTGATCAAATTCCTCAATCTCCATCTCATAAATACCAAACATCGCAGCATAGTGCTTATCAGGATAACTTTCATACGGCCCATAGCCACAATAAGAAACCTTCGAAAAAGTATCATTCAACGGCCAGTCCATCCCAAAGCGAGGGAAATCTGGAAAAATCGGATTTTTCTCCACTGATACTTTTTGGTTGATTACGCCTGCACCATTTATTTTCAACTGTATGTGCATTGTAAAAATTGGCTGTAATCCTGGAATAACTCCTCGATAAGACGTTTCGATCAGGAGATGATCATCTACGAATTTCCAGTCTTTTTTTCTGATTTCTAAAGACATTTCAGCATATCCAGCTGCTTTCCATTTGTTTACTAAGTTACGATCATTATCCGTTGGTGCACGCCAAATTGAAAATTGAGTAGGACGTTCCAAAAGTTCCTTTTGATTGATCTTTACAGAAGTGAACGCAGCTTTTGCTAATTGATATATATAAATAAAGGATTCTCCTTTGATTATCAGCTCTGTGCCTTTTACTGAAATTTGTGGTGCATCATTATGATGAGCAGTTCTTGGCAATCTCATTTTTTCTTTTTTAAGAAAGAGCTGTTGCTGTCCATAAAGCTCATCATTTTTATAAACAGATAGCGAAACAGCAACCGTATGAGCACCATGAATCGTTGTAGGTACTGTGATGGGCAATGAACAACTTTTGCCAGGCTCAAGTATGAAAGGATTCATTACTTCATAAACTGTTTTTTTTCCATCTATATACCATTCAAGAGAAAGGTTAAATGCTGAACCGGCTGTAAAAGCAGTTATATTGCTCAAGGTTACTTCTTGCAGCTCCTCATCTACAGCAATCAGTTGAATAGGCGAATGAATATTACGGTACTCCAATGCACCTACTGTTAATTGCCGATCTGGGGTCAATAAACCATCTACGCAAAAATTGCCGTCGTGATATTTTTCACCAAAATCACCACCGTATAAATAAGATGGCGTTTCTAAAGTTCCTCTATTGATTGCATGATCAGTCCACTCCCAGACACAACCGCCAAGAAAGGAATCATACTGTTGAATCAAATCGAAGTACGTTTTAAGATCTCCAGGACCGTTGCCCATAGCGTGGCTATATTCACACATAAAAAAAGGTTTTTCAGTATCACTTCTTTGACAATGACGATGAACATCTTCCAGTGGGGGATACATTTGACTAATAACATCCAAGTTACTAAAATCATTCACTTGGTCAATAACTGGTTCAATCGAGCGTTCATTATGAATCAACCGTGAATCATCCAATTTCCGTGCTAAAGCTTGAGCTTTTTCAAAATTTACTCCATAACCAGATTCATTCCCCATAGACCACATAATGATAGAGCTTCGATTTTGATAAGGAAGAATAGAACGGATCACTCGGTCCATAATCGGCTTTTCGAATGTCGGATCATTAGCAATTAGTTGATAATTCGCTTCAGTATCATATAGATTAACCACACCATGACACTCCAAATCTGCTTCATTGATTACATACAGACCAATCTCATCCGCCAATTCATAAAAATCTGGTGATTTAGGGTAATGTGCCGTTCGTACAGTATTCACATTTAATTTTTTCATTAATAACAAATCTGCACGTAACTGCTCTCGGGTCATCACTGGCGTGCCTTGCTGATCCACGTCATGATAGTTGACTCCATATAATTTAATAGGTGTTCCGTTCAGCAATAACTTACGATTCTTGATCGTCAGTGCTCGAAAGCCAACTTTTTCTTTAAAATATTCACCATTACATGTTAAAAGTAATGTATATAATTTAGGCGTTTCTGCTGTCCAAAAAAGGCAATCTTCAACATCCAAATTTATTTGTTGTTCCGAGTAACACTCCCCTTTCGCTATGAGACGTCCATCAGGATGGAATAATTCGTAAGAAATAGGTAACGATACTTCAATAGGAGTAAATCGTTGAAAAGAAACCATTAATGTTGCGTTTCCTTTTTTAGGATCAGTCAACGTCCGTAGTTGATAACTTGTCAGATGCATAGTTGGTCGTTGAAGAAGATACACTGGACGAAATAGACCGCTCATTCGCCACTTATCCTGATCTTCAAAGTAGGTACCATCACACCACTTCATCACTAGAATTTGAATTTCATTAACCCCAACCTGTAAATACTTGGTCACATCAAATTCAGATGTACTATGACTCACTTGGTCATAGCCTACAAAGTTTCTATTTATCCAAACAAAACAATTACTATCTGCTCCTTCTAGATTTAAGTAAAAGCGTGCATCTGTTTGCTCAATTTGAAACTGACGCCGATATACACCACAAGGGGTATCATTAGGTACATAAGGCGGATCAAAAGGAATTGGATAAGATACATTGATATACTGAGGTAAGTCAAATCCCTCTGTTTGCCAAACTCCAGGAACAGAAATTCTATCATAGCTTTCAGTAAAGGCCTCTTGAAAAAAATTTTCCGGTAACTGTTGGACAGAAGGATAATACTGAAAATCCCATGTACCATTGAGATCGATAAACTGGCTCGTTTTTTCCCTTTCTAACTCTTGTTTTGCTTCTTCTTTACTTGCATAAGGAATATAATAATTACGTAATGGTTCTGTATTGACACTTATAACTGACAGATTTTGATAATAGTCCGATAACATATTTTCTCACTTCCTACTTTTTTTCTCTTCTTAATAAAAGAGTTAGTGGTAAGCTACTTATGAATAGAAAACGAACCACTTTCCCATTAGATGAGCAAGTGGTCCGTTCAACGGGAAGATTCCTTCGTTAATTGTAGCCTGACACCGAGCTTTGCCGATAATTAAAGCCAGAAATTTCAAGCGGCACTTGATATTGACAAAACGGTAATCGTTCTTCCAAAAGCTCCTCTAGGGCATCTTGCCCCTGAAGATGATTTTTAATACGACGCGCAACGGTTTTCAGACGATGAGCTAATGCAGCATATCGTTGTTCTAATACTTCCCAACCATAGGTTTTGTATGTTTGATACCAAATTATTTCATGAATAGATGCCAATTCATTTACTCGATTGGCTAGTGCTTCACACCGATTCGCTAATTCCATTAATCCTGCAAGGTCTTCTACCAGACAGCAGTGTTGTAAATAGATGCCTAGTTCTGCCTTTTGTGCTAAAATTTCAGCTAAAAGTATATATCGTTGACGAATAGTTGTTAAAATTGGTTGTTTTGGATTCCAATTTTTATTCATATCTAATTTCTGAGCTAACTCATGATAATAAGTACCAATTGTTCTAGTGGCAATTTTGTTATGAGCGGCTACATGAAAGTCATATATACCAACTAACGGATCTTGCCAAAGTAGCAGTTTACTCACGGAAGCCATTTGTAAGTTGTTATTTGTAATGGTATCCACTTCATCGAAATATCGTAATTCGGACATTAATTGATAACTACCTGTTCCTAATAAACGATCGTAGATTTCCTCAAAATCATTCCACTCTTCTTCAGAATAGACATAATCTGCTAATTTTAATGCCCCAATTAAGGAATGCCAATGCTCTGTTTCCTGCCCTTCATCTCCCCAAGTAGTTAACATCACAGAACGTACACCTTTATTTTTAGAAGCTTTTACAGCTGCAGAAACAATTGCTTCTGTTTTCCCATGATTCGGGGCTAGTCTCCCCCAGATATGGGCACCACTAGCTAAAACGTAATGATCAATGTCACAAAATTTCAAATGGTTATCAATTACTTTCTCATAGGAGGAAACTTCATCTGAACCATAGTCCCAATGAACATAGGTTAATCCTGCTGGTAATCCTTTAGCTGCTAATGCTTTGAGTTTAAAATCAGGATTGTAATACCTATCTTTACCGGTTTCATCTAATAGCTTATAAATGAAATCACTCCAAATCATTGGTTTCATCTTATATTTATCAACAATTGATAACACACGGTCCATATGTTGAATCATTAAAGTTGTCCGATCACAATACCCATACAGGCTTAAATATCGTCCCAGACCTGCTTGATAGGCTTCATCCATTCCCAAATGAATACGCTCTGTCTGATACATTTCTTTGCAGGCAATAATCATCTTTTCGATTGCCGCATAAACCTTTTCTTCACCGATCAGTAGAGTATTTTGATCATCCATCAGTTCTTGTTGAGCATACCACTTCAAAAATTGGGTCAAGTGAGCAAGGGTCTGGATCGATGGAACTACTTCTATGCCAAAACCAGAAGCAAATTCAACAATTTCATTCACTTCTTCTTTTGTATACGCTCCGCGAAGGTAACCAAAATATGGAAGGTCTTCTACTTCATAGGTATCTTCTGTGTAAATATACAATGTGTTGTACCCCATCAACGCTAAGTAAGAAATGAATTTTTTTAGAGTCTCTTTATTCATCACGCCATTACGAGAAGCATCTAATGAATAACTGGTCTCAATGATCGAGGTTTCTTCAATGTATGGCATCTCTCCTCCTTGAGCTAAAAAACGTGGAAGGCAGATAAACAATCCTCGATACAGCAAGTCTTCATGTGAATAAGACAAGCAGATTCGTTGCTGCTCATTTTTAGTAATCTTGATTTGTCGCACATTAGCCTTTGTGTCAGTAAAAATCAAGTCTATTTGTTCTTCATCTTTTTGTGTCAATGGAATCTCAAGTTGCTGGATAAAGGCTATATTAGCTACTTGTTTATCAGTTAACTTCATAGAAAGAAATACTCCTTTTTGTGAAAAAATTAGTGCGATTGTATCTGACAAGGCAACTTTGCTAACGCTCTTTCAGTTAATTTACTAATCAATATTACCGTTACAGCTGTTCCGCCAAACAGAAAAATCACAGGCAAAATCATCAATATTTGGAAATAAATTCCAAGCACCAAGCCTTGCATGACTACCGTTGGCAACATCGTTGCTGTGAAAAGCAAATAGTCAATCAGTCGGTCTCCCATCATCCACAACCCAAGACTTTTGATCACGACCCAATTCAACATTGCAAAGACTAGGAACAGTGTAATTACCGATAATAATGTACTTAATAAATAAAACAATGGTGCGCTTTGCTGCCAACAAAGCCAGATCGTAGTAATATTGCCGGCCAACAACAAAGTTGCTGACCAGCAATATAGATTATATCTAACAAAATTTTTCTTATAGATTTTACTCATGAACTTCACAGACTCTTGCAAGCCATATTTTTTTCGATTCACAACGCCAGCAATCAAAGCTATCGTAGCAGGGAAAAAACCTAAAATTCCAAATCCTAAACAAATTAGTATAAAATAAGTAAAGTTTAGTAACAACAATTGAAAAACCCAATTAAATCCTTTGGTCCATTTGTTTTCGTTCATTTGAATCCCCCCACTAACTGCTTAGTCTATTCTTTTCATTTAGTAAAAAATTATTTGTTAGATTTTCGCCATTCATCGTATTGTTCTTGAGCAGATGCCTGAATTTTATCCAATCCAGCTTTTTCTAGTTTTTCTAACAACTCTGGTACATATTGTTCAGGGTCAACTGTTCCCGAGCTTAAAAGTACTTCATATTGTGACACGATATTTTGTACACTTGCAATTTCTGTTCGAAAATCAGAAGCGTCAAAAGAGAAACCTAAAATAGGAGACATCGGTGCTTCATTTTGAAACTTTTTACTTTCTTCTCCTAGTTTTTTACTTTCTTCTGTAATCGGTGAAGTTTTTGAAACTAGATAAGTATTTACCAATGCCCAAGCGCCTTGATAATAATCATCAGAGTTTGTTAAAGTAATCGAACCATCTTCATTGCGATCATAGTGTTTTCCTTCAATTCCATAAACCATTAAATCCGCTACTTCTTGATTGGTATTCACATAATTCAACAATTTCAAGGCTGCTTCCGGATGTTTACTTGAAGCAGATACCGCATGCATTGCCACTCTTGCAAATCCAGTCGTTTTAAAAGCTTTTCCAGCTGGTTTTAAAATTAATCCATGTCCCGCTAGAGCTTCTAAATTTTTTTGTGCTAATGGTTGATAACCACTTGAGTTACGACCTAAAAACCAGTTTTTACTATCAATTCGAAATGGATCTGTCGTAACAGTGGCTGCATCTTTCAAAATATATCCTTTTTTATAAAACTCATGCATAGCCTTCAAATAAGTCATCATTTCTGGAGTCTCATAAGTATTAACAACTGTTTGTGTATCGCCTTCAAATGCAACCGCTAGCGGTACACCACCACCGATAATATTGTCATAAGGAATACAGACACTGGTACGGGTCATACCGATTGGCGTAATATTCGTATCAGTATTTTTTTCTGCAAACTTTTCTAATACTGGAGCCAATGTTTCTACACCTTCAACATTCTCTACATCCAATTGGTATTGATCTACCAAATCTTTATTAAAGGTCCAATATTCCGTTGTGGCAATATCGTTATTGACTGGCAATCCATAAGTTTCGCCATTAATTGCCCCACCTTCAATAAATCCTTCATTCAATTCAGCTGCATAATCTTTCAACTCTTTATCCAAATGATCGTTGAGACTAATGAAAGCACCTTTGTTCCCATAATTCACATAATCTGTGCCATTGACGAAACAAATATCATATTCTTCTCCTGAATTGATCATCACACCAAGCTTTTGCTGATAATCCCCGTCCGGAATCAGCCGCATATCCAACTCTACATTGATTTCTTCCTTTAATTTTTCGTTGACTTTTGTCATGACCTCATCAAAATCTTTGGGTTCTTCTCCAACCTGATACCAAGTAACTTTTGTGGTTCCTGTTTCATTATTTGCTTCGCCATTACTGCTACCACAAGCACCTAATAGGCCAAGGGTTAGTACAGAAGCACCACCAATCAAATATTTCTGCATGTTCTTTTTCATCTTTTAACATCTCCTATTCTTTTTTATTCTTTCACTCCACCGATCGTCAATCCTTGAACAAAGTATTTTTGGAAGAACGGATAAACAATTGCAATCGGTAAAGTAGCTACTACGACCATTGCCATTCGTGTTGATTCTTGAGGAAGGCTATTTTGAATTGCTTGTTGCTGCGCTAATGTAATGTCATTATTATTTGCTAAGAATTCCATTGAATTTTGAATCTTCATTAACAAATATTGCAATGGAATCAATTTGTTGGTGTCAATATACAGCAATGCGTTGAACCAGTCATTCCAATAACCTAAGCTTGAAAATAAACCTATTGTTGCAACCCCTGGGATCGCTAAAGGCAAAACGATTTGGAAAAAAACTCGAAACTCACTACAGCCATCCATTTTAGCGGATTCGATAATCGATTCTGGAATCGACTTCTTAAAGAATGTCCTTAAAATAATGACATTGTATGGGCTAAAAGCAAGAGGTAGAATCAAAGCCCAAATTGTATTTTTTAAGCCAAGCATCTTCGTCATCACTAAGTAAGAAGGAACCATCCCTCCCGCAAATAACATGGTAAAAAAAAGATAAAAAGTAAAGAACTTCCGGTAAGGGAAAGAGGCTCTTGATAAAACATAAGCATAGGTTCCCGTCATAAAAACAGTAATCAACGTTCCAATCACTGTAATCATAATTGTAACGCCTAATGACCGAAGTAACTGTCCGCCATCTTGTATTAAGTATTGATATGCATCAGTGCTCCATTGAGCCGGCAATAATTCGTAACCGTTGAGTTGTAATGCTTTTTCATCTGTTAATGAAATGACGATTACGAAAATAAAGGGAAAAATACAGCTAAGAGTAAATAAGATTAGTAATATTGTGAAAAACCGTTCGACTGGCAGCGAAAAGTACATCTGCCGTTTTAATTTTGATATCATTTTGATTCCTCCTAAAATAGTGCTGAACTAGGATCTAACTTGTTGACTATCTTATTAGTAATCAAAATCAAGACAAAGCCAACTGCTGACTGATATAATCCCGCTGCCGTAGACATTCCGATATCTCCGCTATTCATTAATCCACGGTAGACATAAGTATCTAATACATTCGTCACATCATAAAGAGCCCCCGAATTTCTTGGCAATTGATAAAACAATCCAAAATCAGCTCGAAAAATACTACCAACAGACAAAATCAACATAATGACAATAATCGATCTTAAATGTGGCAAGACTACATTCCTTATCTGTTGCCATTTACTGGCACCATCAACTAAAGCAGCTTCATAATAACTAGTATCGATCCCCATAATTGACGCGTAATAAATGATGGATCCATAGCCTACGCCTTTCCATAAACTCGTAAAAACAATAATAAAAGGCCAGTACTTCGGTTCACTATACCAATTTATGGGTTCCACACCAAAATTGCTTAGTAAAATATTAATTAATCCTTTATCCGTACTCAAAAATGCGTAAACAAAGTAACTGATGACTACCCATGATAAAAAATTAGGAAAAATCATAAATGTCTGCATCTTTTTCAATAACCGTTTGTTCGCCATTTGGCTCAGAATGATTGCTAATGACACTGTACAAAAAGTACTTAGCAAAATACCTACAACGTTATAAACAACCGTATTGCGAGTAATGATCCAAGCATCTTGCGAAGCAAAGAGATATTTGAAATTTTCCCAGCCAACCCAAGGACTGTTGAACAAACTTGTAAAGAATCCCCTTGATGAAATTCTGAAATCTTTAAAAGCGATTACAACTCCAAACATTGGTATATAGCAAAATATAAATAACCATAACGCACCTGGTAAAAGCATAATAAACAATGCTCGGTTTTTTTTTAGATTTCCTAATAACCCTTTCTTTAGCTTCATTTTGTCTCTCCTCTCTCAGCGTTTCCTTGATTATACCCACTTGGTTAATCGCTTACATTAATTTTTTATACATTATTTTTAGTTTATTAAACCTCTACAATAGAATAGTTTTTAAACGGAAACTGTATTCACAATCATAAGTAGCCCTGTTTGCAAAGCGTTTACATCACTTGTAATATGTGCTATATTGATTCATAAAATTAGAGATTATCAAAATGAGGACTTTGAATGAAAAACGATTTATCAAAAGTTATTATGCGTTTTACATACATATTGATTTTTTTTATTACTTTACTTGCCTGTTTCACATTGTTCTTTTCCTATATCAATGTGATTGAAAAAGAAAAAAATCAAAACCTGCAAAACATTCAGCAAATCACCCACTATATGGAAACATATAATCGTATTCTCTCCGGTATCGTGACAGAGATCTATCAAAATTATGATTTCCAAGAAAACCTTAATGACTACTACCTCTCATCACCTGCTGAATACATGGAAGATATTTTGTCAAAGGATCGCTCCCCTACCTATTTAGTAGATAACTTAAAAAAACTTGTGCAAGATGATGAAGTTAAAAATATATCTATCTCATTAGATTACGAAAAATACTTAAGTGCCTACGCACCTACAAAAAACGAAAAAATTTCTTTTATTCGTTCATTAAGTTTCATTAGTGAGGACATGCCCGATGCTACATTGATTCTAGACGTTTCGATCAACGCGCTAAAAAAGAGTCTCTTTCTAACACATTACAATTATTCTTTGTCTAATGGTATTGATTCCGTCAATTTATCTGAAGACATCTCGCCTTCTAAATGGAAAAAAACGCAACAGATAGCTATCGGTAACCACACATTACAAGTATATGAAAATCCAAATTATTCGTCACAAACCTTATTAGGTCTGGCAATCATGATTTTCTTATTAATGAGTTTGTTTATTCTTGCTATTCATCAATTATTAAATAGAAGTTTTCGTAACTATATCCAGCAGTATCAGGAAATCATTACTTCCTTAAATCATTCATCTACAGGAGACTACAAGTCAATCAATATCGAAAACAAAGTCGGTGATTTGAAAGAAATCGCTATGCATATCAATCAGTTTTATTTAGATAATGCTACATATCAAAAAACACTTTATGAAAATAATTGGTTGAAGCAAGAAGCAAAGTATGCAGCACTTCAATATCAAATCGAGCCTCATTTTCTATTTAATAATTTGGAATTTATTCGAATGACTGCCATATTGAATGATGACGAAGAAATCAGCGACAGTATATATTTATTGAGCAAGTTGTATCGCAATAATACATATCAGCCCGACATAATTGATTTGAAAGAGGAATTAATTAATATCGACCTCTCCTTGCAACTACATCAACGTCGTTATCGACATAACTTTGACTATCAGCTGATTGATCATATTGATCAATTAATGTTACCAAAACTTTCTTTACAGCCATTTGTTGAAAATTATATTAAACACGGCTTCGATTCATCAAAAAAGGAAAATCGTTTGACTGTCTATGCAACTGAAACAACCAACCATTATGTGTTAAAAATCGTTGAAAATGGGAAAGGAATGGACCAAGACAAGCTGGAGCATATTCAACAAAAACTTAATGATGATATTCCTTATAGTGAGAATATCGGCATCTCAAATTCTTTTCGACGTATAAAGCATCTCTATCCTGGAGATACACGTTTTGTTATAGAAAGCCAACTACACGTCGGAACAACGATTACTATCAAAATACAAAAAGGAGGGAATATGCATGTTGAGAATTGCAATTGTTGACGATGATTGTACAATTGTAGAAGGCATAAGGCATTATCTTTTGAAGAAAGTCCCCGACATCATTATCGATCACTGCTACACAGACGGAGACGAAGCATTTAAAAACCTGCAAAACCAGCGCTTTGATTTACTTATCACAGATATTACGATGGGGAAAATTTCTGGACTCGAATTAATCGAATCTTTGCAACAAACATCCAATCGCTACTTTACTAGTATTGTCATTAGTGCCCACCAAAATTTTCAGTATGCAAAAAAGGGGATTGATTTATCTATTAAAAGTTACATAACGAAACCCATTGATTTTCCTTATTTAGTTAAGTTAGTACAAGAAGAAAAAATGCGTAAATCAGCAGCTAATCAAAACTCTCTAACTGATGATTCTTTTAATGAGTCAATTCAACAAGTGATTGATTACGTTCAAAACAATTATAGTGAAAAGCTTACGCTCAAAGATGTAGCTACACAATTCCATTACCATCCCGCTTATTTAGGACGGGCCTTCAAAAAAGAAACAGGTTATTCCTTTCATGATTACTTGCTAGACTTTCGAATCAAAAGAGCAAGTGCTCTACTGAAAGACACATTCTTATCTATTGATGAAATTAGTCAAAAAGTAGGAATAGATCACGTGAGCTATTTTTCTGTTCTCTTCAAAAAAATTACTGGACACAGCCCCAGTAATTACCGTAAAAAGCTTCTATAATTTCTCAGACGTGTTCATCTTCTAGTTATACTTATACAACAAGGAGCCATTGAAAAGTGGTGATTTTTGGCTATTAACCATTTAATGATGGTAGAGAAAAATACATTAGAATATTTAATCAGATCCAGTTGAGCATAACGCATAGGATTTTCCTTATGTCTTCAACCCCCGCTGAGGTTGAGGAATATGGAAAAAACTACTATGCAAGTCGAGTGCAAAAATGGCGCTGAACTATTTAACTGAAATGAAAAAGGCTATTTTAGAAGATAGAATAGATGGATGTAGTTATTTAAATAGGCTCTTCGTCAAATCGTGTTGGTGAAGACAAATTTGAATAAAACTTAGTCCGATATGCGGCGCGTTCTGTGCGCC
>NZ_JBDGBK010000074.1:0-16397 GCF_040910045.1 Enterococcus sp. RTP21361st1_A6_RTP21361_211029
GTTAAAATATCGAACAGCGGAATCTCAAGAGAAAAGGGTCAAAACATTGGAAACAATGGCTAGCAATCCTTATTTTGCCCGAATTGATTTTCAAGAAGAACAAGAAAAAGAAACACTTTATCTAGGGATCGCCTCTTTAAGGGATCAGCAAGAAGAAACAATTGTCATCGATTGGCGGGCACCTATCGCAAATTTATATTACGAAGGAGAATTAGGCGAAACGTTTTATGAAACAGAAACCGATCGCTTTACAGTTGAGTTGTTGCTGAAGCGTCAATTCAAAATTCAAGAAGGCCAGATTTTGTCTATGGTGGACACTTCAGAAATCATCAATGATGAGTTTTTGCTGGAGATTTTAGACGAAGCCTCTTCTTCTCAAATGAAAAATATTGTCTCAACGATCCAAAAAGCACAAAATCAGATCATTCGTGATACTACTAGCAAGTTCATGCTGATTGAAGGAATTGCCGGCAGTGGTAAAACATCGGCACTGTTGCAACGGGTGGCGTTCTTGCTTTACCGCAACCGCAAATGGCTGGATGAAGAACAAGTCTTGCTTTTCTCTCCCAATCATTTATTTTCTGATTATATTTCAATGGTCTTGCCTTCTCTTGGGGAAAGTGAAGTGCCAACACGTACGTTCCACCATTTCATCCAAAGAGCTCTGCCCAATTTCCAAATCACAAAAGAAACACAGCTAGAAGAAACTTTCTTATCAGGAGCAGACGATCGGATTGAAAAGATCAAAAGCAGTCTGAAACTTGTCAAATTGATTCAACGATACGTACAGAAGATTTCTGCGATCGGTCCGTTATTTCGTGATTTAAAAATTCAAGGACAGACATACATTACGAAAGAACAAATCCGTCGTTGGTATCAAGAAACAAATCAAGAGCTTCCTTTGTATCAACGGAGTCAATTATTACAAACAAAATTACTGAAAAAAATCGGTGGTCTTGAAAAAGATGAGGCCAAAAAAGATTGGGTCAAAGAAGCAACCGAAGAGCAGTTGCAGCAACATTTTGCCAAAGATCCTTATCAGGAGTACACCGAAGAAAATGAACGCCGATTGCGTAAGCAAATCCGGCAGCAAATCGTTAAGAAAAAATTCCGCTCACTAACTCGTGGTGTCAAACAATACCAGTTTATCAACCAAACCAAGCAGTATTTACATTTCTTACAGGCAGTTCCTAAGACGTTGTTAGACGATCAAGCGATCCGTGATGAAGATTGGCAACAACATCTCCGACTTCTGCGAGAAGGTCTGCGGCAACGCCAATTGACCCAAGAAGATGCCGTGCTATTCTTTTTGTTGATCAAACAACTTTACCCAATCTATGTGGATGAAAAAGCACGGTTTATTTTCATTGATGAGATGCAGGATTTTCCGCCTGCTCAAGTGGCTCTCTTACGTCAATTATATCCTAAAGCCGGAATTACTTTATGTGGTGATTTAAATCAAAAGGTCTACGGTAATGAAACGATCGTTGGTTCGTTGGAAGAGTTGTTTCCTGCTGACAGCGTGACTCGGTATCAATTAAAAACCAGCTATCGTTCAACGAAAGAAATCACGGATTTTGCCAACCAATTCTTAACTGGTTCCGATCAAGTTGAATTGACAGCACGCGAAGGGGCTCTCCCTCAAGTCATTCAAACCGAGAACGAAACAGTTGGTCTGGACTACTTGCAGCAAGCATTAACCAAATCACAGTCACACTGGCGCACAGCTATCATCTGTAAGACAGCTACCGACTGCCGAGCGCTTTATGCCCAGCTCTCTGAAGGGATGCAGGATCAAGTTCAATTAATTACTTCAGAGGAAGATTTTATGAAACGTAAAATCATGATTTTTCCAGCCTTTTTAGCTAAAGGGTTGGAATTTGATCAAGTATTCTTATGGACGTATGGGACTTCTTTTGTGACGGAGCAAGATCAATTGATCTTCTATACCATGGCGACCCGTGCCATGCACCAATTGATTGTTTTGCAAAATAACACCAATCAATTGCTAGAGAAAGCTGATCCCGCAACCTACGCATTACAATTGCTTTAAGGAAAGCGATTGATACATCAAAAAAACGAGAGCAAGCGGACAATCCCTTGCTCTCGTTTTTGCCTAGCGATAAATGATCAATCAAACAATATTCTTCTCGACAAAAGCCTTGTTTGATCGGTATTTGTTTTGTCATTTTTTTACAGGGTTCGATCACCCCTTCAATTCACCGATAAAGAGTCTCGTTTCTGGATATTTCATCGCGACAATCGTCAAAATCATCTGAAGTTCTGAAACATTTTCTTCATTGTCAGGATCAAAGATTTTACTATGTTTTCCAATACTGCCATTGTCGATCAATCGATAGATCCGGTTCCATTCCATAAATTGTTCGACATCTGTAAAGTGACTGAGGGGAAAACCGGAACCATCTAGAATTTCTGTTAAACGAAAAGCAATATAAGAACTGTCGATCACATATTCCCTTTCAGGATCAATTTGATTACTTTTCTGAAAATCAATGATTGCTTTTTCTGGACGATGATGCAGCAGCCACTCTAACAACAAGAAAAAGCCTTCCATCCGATAATTGTCCAAAAATAAGCGTTGGGACGCTTCCGATACTCGAAAAACCAGCGGGATCAAAAAATTCCGTTTATAAATCAGTAAAGGCGCACGATCTACCGTCACATTCAAGTAACGATTCAAATAGGTGGCTCCACGAAAGCCGCCCAAACGGTATCCCTCTACACCGTATTTTTTGTATTTGCGGCACAGTGCAGAACAATCAGAAACTGAGACAGATACTTCTGCTAATTTATCGTATCCGCTTAAAATCCGATCAAAAGGCTCTAAAACGATTTTTTCTTCCAACTCTGCCGCTCCCTTCTTGCTCATACTGCTAATTACTTAAATAATAACATAAAAAAAGCGATTAAACCAAAATAAATACCCCTTTGTTTTTTGAAAACGATAAAAATGAAAGTAAAAAAACACCCCCGAAAGCACAGATAAACTTTCAAGGATGTCTTACTTTTATTCTTCTTCGCTGTCTGCTACATTATGATAAACGTTTTGGACATCCTCTAAGTCTTCTAGTGCATCGATCATTTTTTCAAATTTTTCAAGATCTTCTCCAGTCAAAGTGACTTCATTTTGAGGAATCATCTGCATCTCAGCAATTGAAAACTCAGTAATTCCTTTTTCTTTTAAAGCTTCTTGAATCACATGAAAATCACTAGGTTCTCCATGGACGATGATTTGACCATCTTCTTCAAGAACATCGCGCACGTCGATGTCTTTTTCCATCAAGTATTCTAAGATGTCATCTGCATCCGTACCAGAAAAACCAAATAATGCCGTATTATCAAACATGTAAGCAACCGCGCCAGAAACACCCATGTTTCCGCCATTTTTACCAAAAGCTGCTCGTACGTCTGCTGCTGTACGGTTAACATTATTCGTCAATGTATCGACGATAACCATTGAACCATTTGGTCCGAACCCTTCATAACGCAATTCGGAGTATTGTTCATCCCCTGAACCTTTTGCTTTCTCAATTGCTCGGTCAATGATGTGTTTTGGTACATTGTATGTTTTTGCACGTTCAATAACAAAGCGCAATTTTTGGTTCGCATGAGGATCAGGATCACCTGATTTTGCTGCCGCGTAGATTTCGATTCCAAATTTTGCATAAACTCGGCTATTGTTTGCATCCTTAGCAGTTTTCTTTGCTACGATATTTGCCCATTTACGACCCATAATTTCACTTCGCTTTCTTTATAATCAAAATTCCTTAATCATTATACTTGTGATTTCCTGTTCTGTGAAGTAATTTCAGTTCAATTCTTTAGAAAAATAGGGGAACGACCAAAATTTTGTTCTACAATCTGTGGTGATGCCAACTGATAGATTTGATCTACCCGTAAAGAATACCCAAAACGCTCGCTTTCCTTTTTGCCAAATTTAGAAATGAGCGGCAGGTCTGTCTTCTTTTTAACTTGCTTTAAATAAGTTTGACCTGCTGTTGTAAACCCCAAAATACGAATCCCGGTATTCTTTTGCGCTTGTTGGACTTCTTCACTGGTTGCTTGAAACAATAGATAACACATCAACCGCTGAAGTCTAGTTCTAGTATACCGTTTTGTTTTCAGAAGTGCCATAAATTCCGCAAAAGAAGTGGCGTGTAAACAATCTTTGATCCGATATTCTAATCCTTCGGTCACTTGATACCGGGTTCGCAATTGTTCAAGAGGGGTTGCGATAAGTTGGTACTGCAACAATGGCCAAAAAAACTCCCAATCAATCGTTTGGTCTAATAAATCATTTCTTACACTTTCAGGAACGTACCCTTTAATCTCTTGACCTGCCTTCACAGCTTTGCGAATAGCCGTCGCACTGGCAATCATCCCACCAGACAATTCTTGTGAGTGATAGGCCGCTTGTTTCCTTGAAATCGGCAACAGTTTCATTGGTGATGGATACTGACACGTTTCACGAGCATAGCGCATGCCCAATATGTGATTAGGCAAATGAGCCTCTGCCAAAAAGTCTGGATAGACTGCTGCAAAAGCCGCATGCATTTTTTGTGTATAGGTTTGGTTCTCAGAAGCATTCTCTTGGAAAAACTGGTCGATGACTTCTTGATTGTTTCGCTCAAAATGCGCAAATGCTTCATAATCAAATGGTTCGGGAGCGTCCGTTCCAAAACATAAAAAGGAGCAATCCAATGATTGCAGAATTCTAATTGCTCCTTTTGCAAAGAAATCAGCTGATTGAACTGACCAAGCCGGCGGTAATTCTACAATTAGATCCACGCCATTTTCGATTGCAGCTCGAGCACGCTGCCATTTGTCAACGATTGCCGGTTCTCCTCGCTGCAAAAAGTTGCCACTCATCACCGCCACAACAACATCCGCTCCAGATGCTTTTCTAGCTTGCTGGACATGAAATTCATGGCCATTATGAAAAGGATTATACTCTACAACAATACCGCATGCTTGCATTTCTCCACTCCTTTCTCCCATCAGCAAAAAAATTTAAGTTCTTTTTAATCTAAAAAAAACCGCAAACAATCAAAGCTTGCGGCAGACAAAGAACCAACGACGGCTCTTTTCATTTGGCGGACTATCAATAAAGTCTGCATACATTTCGACTTCAGAGAAGCCAGCATTTTCTAACATCCGCTGATAACTTTCAAGCGAATAGGTGCGTTCTCGGTGTAGTTCATCCATTCGTTGGAAAGTTCCATCCTCATTTTGCACAAAAAAAGTCAAAAAATGTTCAATGCTGTGAGGAACTTCTCCTTGGTAACTTTCCCAGAGAAAGGCAAACTCATCTGTTTGATAGTGGTAGCTGTAATCAGGGAATACTTCATCGATCTGGTACGTTGAGTGTACATCGAACATAAATACCCCGTCGTCACGCAAGCTGTTATAAACCCCATCGAAAACTTGTTGGACACTTTGTTCATCTTCCATATAACAGATTGAGTCAGAGTAACAAGTGATCGCTTCGTAGGTTCCCACATCTGTCAGATCCAGCATGTCCCCTTCTACCAATTGGATGGGCGTATCCTCTTGTTCCGCCCGCTGACTGGCGATCATCAACATTTCTTCTGAAAGGTCTAAGCCGGTTACATCAAAACCCGCTTTTGCGAATTCTACTGCTAATGCACCTGTTCCGCAGGCTAGTTCCATAATTTGTTTTTTTTCACCTAAATGACGGCAAGAAAAATCCAGCCACTTTTGATAGAGACTGGAATCCATTACTTCGTCATAGACAAAAGCAAATGTTTCGTAGGCCATTATTAAGCCACGACCCATTCGTTCAGATCAACAAGCGGTGCATCTGACCATAATTTTTCTAAATTATAAAACGCACGTTCTGAAGCGTTGAAAACGTGAACGATGACATCACCAAGATCAATCAAGACCCATTTACCACCATCTTTTCCTTCAACACGGCGAACCTCCACTTGGTTTTCTTCTTCTTTGTCAAGAACTTCATCAATGATGGCATTGATTTGTCTGTCACTGTTCCCTGAACAAATCACAAAGTAATCGGCTAATAATGAAATTTCACGAACGTCTAATGCCATAATATCTTCGGCATGTTTTGAATCTGCTGCTTTAACAGCAATTTCTAAAATTCTCTGGCTATCTATGGTAATTCCCTCCTAATGGTTTGCGACCCAATGATTGTATGTTTCAATCGTCTTGGGATAAATTGGTGCTTCCTTTTCAATCAAATAAAGCAATGTATGTTTCGTTTCGTAAGCTACTGCAGCGTCAAGATCAATCATAGCTAATTCACGGGCTTCTTTCACACCAGGAAATGACCGACCAGGTTCGATATAATCGGCAACGTAAATGATCTTATCCAACAAACTCATTTCTGCAGCACCAGTCGTATGGATACGAATGGCTTGTAGGATCTCTTCGTCATCGATGCCTAACTCTCGCTGAACAAAATCGGCTCCCACAATACCATGCCAAATAGCATTGCTCCAATTGAGCAATTCCAGATCAAAACCATCTCGCCGAATGACAAGCTGGAATTCTTCATCTGGACGCTCTTTGGCATAATCATGAGTCAGCGCAGCGATACTGGCTTTTTCCGGTGAAGCACCGAATTTTTCAGCCAATGCGACAGCAGTTTTTTCCACACCTAGTACATGCTGAAATCGTTTTTGGCTCATATGCATTTGTACTTCCTGCATCAATAATTCGCGTTCAGCAGGCGTATACTGTTGGCTATTCATCCAGATACAGCCCCTTTTCTTGAATATAGTTTAACACATTTTCCGGCAATAAGTAGCGAATCGAGCATCCTTGTTGCACTTTCTTACGAATTATTGTGGAGCTGATATCCATCAAAGGCACATCGATCCAAATGATCGGATAGGGTGTTTCAACGGGATAACTAGGACGACGAACCCCGACGAAGGTGACCAACTCCATCAATTCATCAATCCGATGCCACTTCGGCAAGTATTGTACCATGTCGCCGCCAATAATAAAGTAATAACTTGTATCAGGGTTCTTTTCAGTCAGTTCCTTCATTGTATCAAAAGTATAGCTTTTCCCTTTACGTTTCAATTCAATGTCTTCAATCGCAAATCGGGGATTATCCGCAATCGCTAACTGTAACATTGCCAGTCGGTGAGCAGCCGGGATCGTCTTTTTTTCATCGACATGCGGCGGAAGATACTCAGGCATAAAATAGACTTTATCCAAGCCCAAAGCTTGCCCAACTTCTTCACCCATGACCAAGTGGGTATAGTGAACGGGGTTGAAATTTCCCCCCAGTATGCCCACTTGTTTTTTAGGCGCTTGATAAGCCGCTTCTGTTGTATATAAGGTCTGAACTTTGCCAAACGAATTTCCTTGCATGTCAAATCACTCCTATAATGAACGTACGTTTACAGAGATTTTTTTATATTTTTCTTTTGTAGATGGTTTGAATAACACAATCACGCGTCCAATGATTTGAACAACCTCGCATTGAATCGCTTCACTGATTGCTGTAGCAGCGTCCTCCGCCACTTCGTCGGTATTTTGCAATAAAGATACCTTGATCAATTCTCTTTTTTCTAGCGCTTCTTCGATTTGATTGATCATTGCCTCATTCAACCCGCCTTTGCCAATCTGAAAAATCGGTGTTAAATGATGCGCTTCACTGCGTAAAAACCGCTTTTGTTTTCCTCGTAATTCCATGTTCTGCCTTCTTCCTTTAAATTAATGCTTTCCGTTTGATCACATCAACGCCTTTGGGTGCCCAACCAGCAACAACTCCTGGTTTTGTGACTGTGATCCATCCTAAACCTGCAAAAACAATATCTGTTTTTTCTTTGATCGAAAATTCAAAGCGAACTAACTCCGGAAAATCAGCTAACTCATCAGGACGAGGCGGTTGTAAAAGACCACCAACATGTTTTTGATAAAAAGCATCAGCTTTTTCTAACTTCGTGCGATGCAGCACCACATCATTTGCTACATAAGCAATGAATGAGCTGCGCTCTCCTTGAATAAAGTCAAAACGTGCCACTCCTCCGAAAAAGAGTGTTTGGCCAGCATTCAATTGGTAGCTTTTCGGTTTGATTTCCTTATTCGGCGCCACGATTTTTAAATCTTTCTTTCCAAGGTAATGAGCCATCTGATGTCGGTGGATGATCCCTGGAGTGTCGATCAAAAAGTGACCGTCGTCGAGAGGAATTTCGATTTTATCAAGTGTTGTCCCTGGAAAACGAGAAGTAGTAATCAATTCTTGGACTCCAGCCGTCTGTTTGATGATTTGATTGATCAATGTCGACTTACCAACATTCGTAACACCTACCACATAGACATCTCGACCTTCTCGATAATGATCGATCGCCTGTAACAATTCAGTCATTTCGGCGGCTTTTTTTGCACTTGTCAATAAAACATCGATTGGACGCAGCCCTGCTTCATGGGCACGCTCTCTCATCCATTGGGTCATTTTTGATTTCTTCAATGACTTTGGCAAGATATCCACTTTATTGCCCACTAGCAACACAGGATTGTCTCCCACAAAACGATGAAGTCCTGGAATCAACGAACCGTTAAAATCAAAGATATCCACTACATTTACGATTAATGCATCTTTTTGACCAAGTTCGTTCAGTAAACGCAGAAAATCATCGTCTGTCAGCGAGACATCTTGGATTTCATTGTAATGTCGCAAGCGGAAACAGCGTTGGCAATAGACTTCTCCGGTTTCTAACCCTTTCTCTAATGCAGAGAGCGGTGTATAACCAAGCTCTGTTGGATTTTCTGTCTGGATCAGCGCGCCACAGCCAATACAATGAATCATTTCTTCATTCATTATCAAATTCCACCTCGCCATTTCATTTCTGGATTGTGTTTCAATAAATACTTCATAATTCTTCGCTCCAGCAAACGGTTGAATTGTGTTTTCCATGAATCCGTATTAATGATCGGCTTCACTAAGATACTACGGACCCCTGCTCGATTAGCACCTTGAATGTCGGTCATGATTTGATCACCGATCATCACAACATCTTCTTTTTGCAAGCCGAGTTGGCGGTATCCTTGCTTGATGCCACGAGAAAAAGGTTTCAATGCTCGATGGACGTATTGCAAACCAAAGGGCGCCACTGCCCGTGCGACCCGTTCACTATTATTGTTTGAAACGACAATCACCGGGATTCCCGCATTCTTCATTTCTAACAACCAATTTTTTAGCTCTTCACTACCGTCAGGATCATTCCAAGCAATCAGGGTATTATCAAGGTCAGTTAGAACAGCTTTGATGCCTTGCTTCTTAAGTTGATGGGGAGTGATCTGATAGATGGCATCGACCATCCAAGTCGGTTTAAATTTTGAAAACATAGATTCTCCTTGATTCTTTTATTCATGTGACAAAAATAGTCAATTTGTTGACACGTCTAGATAAAAACAGATTGTCAGCTGACAAGTCGTCAATCAGTCCCCACAGGGTCACTGATGATTATTTAAAGGCATCCTACTTATAATGCTACTTTCAACCTGTAATTATACAATAGAATCGTGTGAAATACTAGACTGAGCTACAACTCTCAGCAACAGATTTTCATCTAGTTGAAAAAAGCAACGGATCATCCACTGCTACTTTCTTTAAAAAATAAAAAAGCCGAACGATCAGAGGAGTGAGCAATCAATGCAGATTACTTCTGCAGCTTCCTTCCTCAAGAATCGTTCAGACAATTCATTGTTTTTCATCTTGACCGATATGAACGCACATCACACTAACCAACTTCATGGTCTAAAAAAGATCATAAGACTTTTGCCAGAAAATCGATTGTCCGCGGATTTTGCGGTGCATCAAATATTTGAGCAGGAGTCCCCTCTTCCATAATGACCCCTTGGTCCATGAAAAGAACGCGGTCGCCAACCTCTTTGGCAAATCCCATTTCATGGGTAACGATCACCATCGTCATCCCTTCTTGAGCCAAACGCTGCATGACACTCAATACCTCACCGACCATTTCCGGGTCTAACGCCGATGTTGGTTCGTCAAACAACATCACTTCTGGCTGCATCGCCAATGCGCGAGCAATAGCGATCCGTTGCATTTGTCCTCCGGATAAGCTTTGAGGATAAGCTTTTGCTTTATCCGGCAACCCTACGTCAGTCAACAGTTTCTCTCCGATTTTCCGAGCGTCTTCTTTAGACATTTTTTTTACTTTGATTGGCGACAATGTAATATTATCCATTACTGTCAGATTGGGGAAGAGGTTAAAGTTTTGAAAAACCATGCCTAATTTTTCCCGCATTTGATAAATATCATTTTTTTTGTCAGTAATGTCCGTCCCTTTAAAGTAAATATTGCCGCTTGTTGGTTCTTCTAACAAATTCAAGCAGCGTAAAAAAGTACTCTTTCCCGATCCGGAAGGTCCAATCACAACAACGACCTCACCTTTTTTGATTTCAGTATTGATACCTTTAAGCACCTGATTTGTTCCAAATGTTTTGTGTAAATTCTTTACTTTAATCATTGTATCCATCTTTTTTCCTCCTATCGCCGGTAACCTTTGCCGAGTTTTTTCTCCCATAGATTCAACAAGCGGGAGGTGGTAAACGTTAAAATAAAGTAAATTACAGCGGCAACATATAAAGGAGTTAATGGCTGATACGAACTTGTCACAACAATTTGTGCGCTATTCATCAATTCGTAGATACCGATAGTGGATAACAAAGAGGAGTCTTTGATCAAAACAATGAACTCGTTACCTAGAGGAGGCAAGATATTACGCAAAGCTTGAGGTAAAATAACATACCGCATCGCTTGTGCAGGACGCAATCCTAGCGAACCAGCTGCTTCTGATTGACCAAAATCGACTGCATTGATACCACCACGAACGATTTCAGCAACGTAAGCCCCTGAGTTCAATGAAAGGGCGATAATCCCTGGGAATAGTCGTCCAAAGTCAAGATTCAACACACCAAACGAAATCGTCGGCAGTGAGAACAGCCCCTGCAATAACCCAAATGCAATCAATATCTGAACCAGCATCGGTGTTCCCCGTAACACTTCGATATATGTATTAGCGATCCAGCGTAATGGTTTTACTTTTGATAACTTCATCAATGCAAAGGTGATTCCGAGGATGGTGCCTAGGATCACTGTAATAATGGAGATGACAATCGTAATCAATACCCCTGAGATAAAGTAAGGATAATAAGTCGACAAGAAGGAAAAATCCATAAATTTACTACTCCGATCTATTCAGCCGCATTTTCGTTGGCTAAGTCTGTATTCTTTTGAACGTATTCATTAATTGTCCCTTTATCATTCAATTCTTTCAAAATACGGTTCAATTCATCTTTTAATTCTGTGCTGCCTTTTGGTAGAGCGATAGCATAAGAATCATCTGGTGAAGCTTCCAAAGCAATGTCAGCCACTGCCAAATCATCATTTTGAGCAACATATGAGTCTGCAACGGCACTTTCAAGTACTAGCCCATCGATCGATCCTTGTTTCAATTCATTGATCAAGTTAGGCACTTTCGCAATCGAAACCAATTGTGAGTCAGCTAATTGGTTTTGAACCACAGCCTCTTGGATCGATCCTTTTTGGGCGCCTACCTTCTTTCCTGAAAAGTCATCGATTGCAGACACTGCATCCGTATTGTCCTTTTTGATCACGATTTTTTGTTCAGGTGTAAAGTAGTTGTCAGTAAAATCAAATGTTTGTTTTCTTTCATCAGTTGCTGAGATCCCAGAAACCGCAATATCCGCTTTTCCTTGGCTCAATGCAGTTAGAACAGCATTGAACTCTAAGTCCATTACATTGACTTTGACGCCTAATTCTTTGGCGATTTCATTTACCAGATCAATGTCCGCGCCGACGATTTGGTCTTTACCATCAATCAAAGCATGGAACTCAAAAGGTGCAAAATCAGCTGATGTCGCTACATTTAATACACCAGCAGACTTGATAGCTTCTAGCTGATTTTGATCTCCTTTTTTTGACGAATCAGTGCTTGATGATCCACCATTCCCACATGCAGCTAAAGTTAATAAAGCAGCAACTGTTATAAATCCACTCATCAATTTCTTCATTTGTTTTCTCCCCTTATAAAATAAATAATTATGCATATATTCCCATCTTTATTCAGAATATATACATAATACCACAATGTTATTGAATTTCAAACAACTATCTGCTGATGTTTATTATATTAGAGAAATTTCACAAGGACAAATAAAAAAGCTTGAAATCAATGACGGATCAAAAATCGACATTGATATCAAACTTATGATTAAAATTTGCGAAAACGCTGATAGCGCTCAGCAAGGAGTTGGTCTATATTCTTTTGTGCTAGAGCAGCGATCTTTTTGGTGATTGCCGATCGCATTTCCGCGATCACTGTCTCTTTCGACAACAGTTCACCGTCGATGGTCTCGGGAATCACTTTTTCGATCACTCCAAGCTTGTGCAACTCTTGCGCTGTTATTTTCATGAGTCCGGCAGCTTCTTTCGCACGGCTTCCATCTTTCCAGAGGATAGATGCAAAGCCTTCCGGGGATAAAATCGCATAGATAGAATGTTCCATCATCCATACTTCATCCCCTAAAGCCAATGCCAAAGCTCCACCACTGCCGCCTTCGCCAATAATGATTGCCAAGATTGGTACTTTTAAATCTGACATTTCTAAGAGATTGCGCGCAATCGCTTCTCCTTCGCCACGCTCTTCAGCGCCGACGCCGCAATAGGCACCTGCTGTATTGATCAATGTGATAACAGGCCGTTGAAATTTCTCCGCTTGTTTCATTAGCCGCAACGCTTTTCGGTAACCTTCTGGATGAGGAGCACCAAAATTTCGTCGAAGGTTCTCTGGCAGGTTCCGCCCTTTTTGGATACCGATCACTGTCACAGGTTTCCCATCTAAGGCAGCGACCCCGCCCACAACAGCTTCATCATCGGCATAGAGACGATCCCCATGGAATTCCTGAAAATCGCTAAAAACATGTTCAAAGTAATCAAGTGCCGTCAAACGATCTTTGCTGCGGGCTAACTCAACGATCTCATGTGCCGCTTCAATCATTTGTCATCCACCCCTTTATCGTATGCAATTTAAGCAATTGGGAAATTCGTTCCCTTAATTGTGTCCGTGGAACGATTTGATCGACAAAACCATGTTCCAACAAGAACTCTGCTTTTTGGAAGTCTTCTGGCAGTTCTTGTCGAATCGTTTGTTCGATCACTCGTCTCCCCGCAAACCCAATCAATGCCTGCGGTTCAGCGAGAATCACATCTCCTTCCATTGCAAAACTTGCTGTTACGCCTCCGGTAGTTGGATCTGTCAAGACTGTCAAATAAAATAAACCGGCTTCACTATGACGCTTCACTGCTGCAGAGATTTTAGCCATCTGCATCAATGAAAAAATCCCTTCTTGCATCCGTGCACCACCAGAAGCAGTGAATAATACAACGGGTAAGTTCTTCGCAAGCGCTCGCTCAAACAATCGAGTGATTTTTTCACCTACGACAGTTCCCATACTTCCCATAATAAAGTTGGAATCCATGATTCCTATTGCCACAGGTTGCTGATTGATTGTCGCTTCTCCAGTTAACACGGCTTCATGGAGACCAGTTTTTTCCTGTACGGAAGCTATTTTTTCGAGATAATCAGGAAAGTTGAGAGGATCTTCTGTTTTCACATCTGTATCCCATTCTTCCAAGCTTTTTTCGTCGATCGTTAATGCGATTCTTTCCCAGGCACTGATACGGAAATTATAGCCGCAATGAGGACAGACTTTTTCTGCGCCCATTTCTTTTGTATATAAGGTCCGTTTACATCTGGGACATTTCGCCCAAAGATTGTCGGGCACTGTTGGTTCATTGGCAGGTGCCTGGCCGCGATTAGGATTGATGCGAATGTAATTCTTCTTTTTAAATAAAGCCATTCTCTTCCCTCCTATTGTTCAGGCGTCCAGTTTGGCAAGAATTCCTCTTGTAAAAAGGCTGTGTTGTAGTCTCCGGCAATCACTTTTGGATGACCGATCAGATCCATTTGGAATTCTGCATTCGTCACTACACCCTCAGTCACTAATTCAGCCAAAGCTCGCTGCATTTTCATCAATGCTTCAAATCGATTTTCTCCATGAACGATGACCTTTGCAATCATCGAATCATAGTAAGGAGGAATCGTATATCCAGAGTACATGGCACTATCCACACGAACGCCCAGACCTCCTCCAGGTAAAAACAAATTGTGAATTTTTCCAGGGGAAGGAGCAAAATTAAAGGCTGGATTTTCCGCATTGATACGACACTCGATGGCAGCACCTTGCATTTTGACATCTTCTTGTTTGATATCCAGCGGTTCGCCGCTAGCAATCTCAATTTGTTTTTTTACGAGATCGATATTGGTCACCATTTCTGTGATCGGATGTTCGACCTGGATGCGAGTATTCATTTCCATGAAATAGAATTCGCCAGCTTCATCCATCAGAAATTCGATTGTACCAGCATTGCGATAGCCAACAGCCTGAGCGGCGCGAACTGCTGCAGCTCCTAGTTCTTGACGTTTACTAGCTGATATTACGACCGATGGCGATTCTTCCAAAACTTTTTGATTGTTCCGTTGTAAAGAACAATCCCGCTCGCCCAAGTGAATGATATTCCCAAAAGAATCTCCTAAAACTTGGACTTCGATATGTCTTGCGGGATACACGATTTTCTCAATATACATTTCATCATTACCAAAAGCGGCTTTTGCTTCTTGCTGAGCGGAAGAAAAATGCTGCGGCAATTCTTCTTTTGTCAATACTTTACGTATGCCTTTACCACCACCGCCTGCTGCTGCTTTAAGCATCACTGGATAGCCAATTTCTTCAGCGATCGTCAATGCTTCTTTCACATCAGAAATCGCTCCTTGACTGCCGGGGATCACTGGCACTTGTGCTTCGATCATCAACCGTCGGGCATTGATTTTGTTCCCCATTGCATCGATTGTTTCACTCTTAGGACCAATAAAGACAATATTGCATTCTTCACACATAGATGCAAAACGGCTATTTTCTGATAAGAAACCAAATCCGGGATGGATGGCTTCAGCTTTGGTAACGATCGCGGCGCTTAATATTTGTTGCACATTCAAATAAGAGTCTGCTGCTTTCGCCGGGCCAATACAAATGGCTTCATCGGCAAGTTCTGCATGTAACGCTTCTTTATCTGCTTCTGAATAAACTGCGACCGTTTGGATCCCAAGTTCGCGGCAAGCACGTATAATGCGAACAGCGATCTCACCACGGTTAGCTATCAATACTTTAGAAAACATTTTTCACCTATCCAATCATGAAGGTAAGTTCTGCTTCTGCAACTTTTTTGCCATCAACATAGGCAATCCCTTTGCCGATTCCTGCTGCAGATTTTACCTTGAGTATTTCTACTTCTAAGATCAATGTATCTCCTGGTGTTACTTTTTTGCGGAATTTTGCTTTATCAAGTCCGCCGAAATAAGCGGTTTTACCTCGAAAATCCGGTAAAGACAAGAGTGCAACTGCCCCCGCTTGGGCCATTGCTTCAACGATCAATACACCAGGCATGACTGGTTCATGAGGAAAATGGCCTTGAAAAAAAGGTTCGTTGATGGTCACGTTCTTCTTTGCTACCACCCGTTTTCCTTCTTCTAGTTCTTCAATGCGATCCACTAAGAGCATAGGATAGCGATGGGGAATGATTTCTTTGATTTCTTGAATTGACATAACTGACATAGCTTACCCTTCTTTCACACGGAATAATGGTTGATCGTATTCAACGATCTGCTCATTTTCAACTAAGATTTCAACTAATTCGCCATCAACATCGCTAACAATTTCATTCATTACTTTCATTGCTTCAACGATACAAAGGACATCCCCTTTTTTGACAGAATCGCCGATTTGTTTGAATTGGCTTTGTTCAGGACTAGGTTTTAAGTAAACCACACCCACTAAAGGTGAAACGATCTCCGTTCCCGCTATAATTGGCTCTGAACTAACCTCGAGGGTTCCAGCAGCTGTTGGTTGTACGCTTGGTACTGGTGCAGCTGCAGGGATGCTTTCAACTTTGACATCTGAACTCTCGGATGATACTTGACGGCTACTGAACGAATTTTTATTAAAATAAAGTTCGATGTTTTCTTTTTTGAGCTGCAATTCAGTCAAAGAGGACTGATCAAATTGGGAAAGCAGATCCTTGATTTCATTTGTTTCCAATTAAGCTTCCTCCCAACGTTTCAATAAGATGACTGCATTGTGTCCACCAAAACCTAGTGAGTTACTCATTGCATACGTAATTTCTGCTGGCTGGCTTTGGTTTTTCACAATATTTAAGTCGATTTCAGGATCTTGTTCACGAACATTGATGGTCGGTGGAATAAATTGATGCTGCA